>CAXRCQ010000137.1:0-2123 GCA_964228845.1 Blastomonas sp. | reverse complement strand
AAGCCGCTGGCAAAGCTGCGCACGAAATCGCACAAGGCTGCCGAGGCAGCGATATAGCCGCCCATCACGCCGAACGCCTTGCCGAGCGTGCCTTCGATCACGGTGATCCGGTCCATCAGGCCTTCACGTTCGGCAATGCCGCCGCCGCGCGGGCCGTAGAGGCCGACCGCGTGGACCTCGTCGATATAGCTCATCGCGCCATGTTTCTCACAAACGTCGAGAATCTCGGCGATCGGCGCGATGTCGCCGTCCATCGAATAGACGCTCTCGAACGCGACGAGCTTGGGACGGCCCGGCGCGATTCCGGCGAGCAGACGGTCGAGATCTTCCGGATCGTTATGCTTGAACTTGTGGCATTCGGCGCGGCTGTGGCGGATGCCCTCGATCATCGAGGCATGGTTGCCCGCATCCGAAAGCACCACGCAATTGGGCAGCTTGGCCGCCAGCGTACCGAGCGCCGCCCAGTTGGAGACATAGCCTGAGGTGAACAGCAAGGCGGCTTCCTTGCCGTGCAGATCGGCAAGCTCGGCCTCGAGCAGCACATGATGATGGTTGGTGCCCGAGATGTTGCGCGTGCCGCCAGCACCCGCACCGCACTGGTCGAGCGTGTCGTGCATCGCCTTCAGCACATCGGGATGCTGACCCATGCCGAGATAGTCGTTCGAGCACCAGACAGTGACCTCGTCGGTGCCCTCATCGGTATAGCGCGTGGCGTGCGGAAAGCGGCCGCGATGGCGTTCCAGCTCGGCGAAGATGCGATAGCGTCCCTCGTCGCGGATCGTATCGATTTCGCTCTGGAAAAACCCCTCATAGTCCATAACCACTCTCCTTCTTATCCCTTGCGAGCGTCGGGCAGCGCCCAGCGCCAGAGCGCGCCGTCGCGAAACGGCAGCGCCAGAAACAGATGCTCGAGCGCGCCAAGCGCCGCGAGCGTGAACACCAGGGTCGCGCTGACCGCAGCAAAGCTGTCGTCAGGCGCGGCGAGCGCGCGCGCGCCCAGCCACAAGGACAGCGCCGCCAGCGCGATCAGGCTGAAACCGAGCGCGCCATGCAGGCGGCGCGGGCCGAAATAGGTCTTCAGATATTCGAGGTGCCCCGGCATGATCTCGTCGCTCATGTTGGGCACGCCGACGAACAGGTTGAGCTTGGCCGAAAGGCGCAGCGCGAACAGCAGGCTGAAGATCACCGCGCCGGTGGCATTGGCGCTGTTCCAGGTGAGCGAGACCAGCATCACCATGACGATAGCGATCGCGATTTCATGATGAATCAGCGTCGCGGCCGCATCGGCAAAGCGCCGCCAGCCGCGTGCATGCGGATCACTGGGGGTGCGGCGCGGCCCGGCGACGATGCCGGTGAGGAAGGTCAGTTCCAGCCAGCCCCAGATAACCAGCGCCGCGCCGAAGCTGATATAGGCATCGAGGATCGAGGGCCCGGCGGCATCATGGCCGTGCGCCGCCCAGACGATGACGCACAGGCAGATGCCCGCCGCAAATCCCGCCCAGCTCAGGCTCCTCGCGAAGGTCGCCTTGCCGCGATTGGCGAGCCAGGCGACCACGCCCGTGCTGCCGAACCAGGCCAGCAGCACGATGAACGCAGGCAGGATATGGCCGTGCAGGCTCATGCGCTTACCAGGCCGGCTGCAGACGGATGGTGGAAGGCAGCGCATTGGGCTTGCCGGGCATGAAATACATGCGCGCAAAGGCGGTCCCTGCGCCGATCATGCCGCCCAGGCGCTGCGCCAGCCCGCCAATGCCGCCGCGTGCCTTGCCCGCCGCGATCCGGTCCGATGCCAGGCGCAGCTTTTCCATCTGCGCGCGCAATGCCGGATTATCGGTATCGATCTCGACCGGGAAGACCTGGCGGCTGATCGCGGTGCAGATGTCGAACACCCGGTAATCATAATCGGTGGGATCGACGCCCAGCGCCGCGTGGAATACCGGGCGACTGTGGTCGCGCACGTACATGGTCGCATAGACCGACAGGATGAAGAACTTGATCCAGTAGCGATTGAGGCCGGTGAGCAGCTTGGGGGCCGCGTGGAGGAGCATCGCGAAGGCCTCGCCATGGCTGAACTCGTCGTTGCACCATTGCTCGAACCAGTTGAAGATCGGGTGAAAGCGGTT
>CAXRCQ010000136.1:0-4562 GCA_964228845.1 Blastomonas sp. | reverse complement strand
GCAGCCAGGAGCGGCACTGCGGCAGCGGCGCTGAAGGTCGCGCCCGATGCCATCGCCGCCTGCAAGGGCCGGGCAGCGAGATGATCGGAAAGCCCGAGTTCGTCGCGCACATGCGCTGCCAGCGGATCGAGCGCGGTGAGCTCCCGCGCTACCGCCGCCGCTGTTGCCGCGCTCAGCCCGCGTTGGCGATAGATGGCGGCCAGTTCTGCCTCCTCATCGGCAGGCGTGGCTGCCAGCGCTTGCTGTTCACGGCGGATATCGGCCTGCTCGGAGTCCGCCTGGCTGGAGACCGAGATATACTCGCCTGCCGCCATCGACATGGCACCCGCCATCAGCGCCGCGACCCCGGCGACCAGTACCGGCCCGGACTCGGGCGTGGCCGCCGCCACCCCGATGATCAGCGACGCGACCGAGATGATGCCGTCATTCGCCCCCAGCACTGCAGCGCGCAGCCATCCCGTGCGATGGACGTAATGGGGATCGTCGGGATGAGCGTTGACGGGCGTCGTCATGGTCGCAATCCTTTCATGGGGATCGGACGGGTTTCCTTCCATCGCCAGCCAATTGCAACCGGCAAGCTATCAGTCGGGAAGCCAGAGATCGTGCGCATCGATCCGGAGCCTGGTGATCGCCCGCATCGCCTCGGCACGCGATTCGGCCTCGCGGCGGAAAGCGTCGTGAACCATGCGTTCGCCCAGCAACAGGTCGGCAAGGTCGATCTCGCCCAGCTGATGCCCGCGCCGCAGTTTTTCGAGCGCAGCCATCTGTGCTGCCACAGCCTCGCGGGCGCGCTGCCAGCTGGTGATGCGGAAGCGCGCCTGGGTCACGTCGGCTGTGGCGGTTTCGGCCACGTCGAAGCGCGCGAGTTGCTCGTCCGCCCGTGCGGCAGAGGCAGCGGCGCTGGCTTCGGAGGCGACCGCGCGGCGATGTCCGCCGCCGAGCGGCATGCTGACGAACACGCCCGCACCTCGCTCGAGCCCGCCGAACTCCGAAAACAGCCGCATGCCGATGGTCGGGTCTGCCATCCGGTCAGCCTTGGCGCGGTCGGCAAGGGTGGCCGTTCGGGCGCTCTCGGCCTCGGCAGCGGCGATCATGTGGCTATTGACCACCACCAGATCGCCCAGCTGCGACAGCCGCGCATCGGCCATCGCCGGAAGCGGCACTTCAGGCGCCTGTTGCGGCAGGGCGAGCCCGGGAAACTGCGCTGCAAGACGCGCGCGGGCGAGCGCGGCAAGGCCTGCGGACTGCTCCAGCGTCTGGCGCGCCTCGGCCAGCGCGGCCTCGGCCTGATCGACATCGAGCTGCGCCGCATCTCGCAGGTCCCGCCGCCGCCTGATCGCCGTCAGCGCGGCCTCGTAATTGCCGACGGCTGCCCGATCGACCTCGGCCTGGGACGATGCCGATAGCCAGTCGAACCAGTGTGTTGCGAGCAGCAGCGCGGCTTCATGCCGGGCGTCTTCCGCGACATTTTCGGCGACCAGCGTTCCCTTCGCGCCGATCTCGCGGTCAAGCCTGGCCTTGCCGGGCAGGCGGATCGGGCGGCTCAATTGCGCATCATATTCGTCGAACGCCGCCCCGCCATTGACGTCGCGCCGGACATAGCTGCCCTGCACAGTGAACTCGTAGCTGCCCCTGGCGATCGCCTCGGCGCGCGCACGGGCGGCTTCAAGACGGGCGTGCGCCGCGATGACGCTGGGGTGGTCAAGCAGCGCCGCAGCGACTGCTTCTTCCGGAGGCAGGCCCGGTTCGGCGGCGAGAGGGGCACAGAGCACGAAGCCAGTCAGCGCGAAAGTGGCAAGATGGCGGATCATCGGCTTGTCTCCGGCAACTCGTCGGCATGGTCGGCCGGCCCTTCGCCGAAGCGTTCGTAGAGGATCGGCAGCAGCACCAGCGTCAGCAGCGTCGCCGTCACCAGCCCGCCGATCACGACGATGGCGAGCGGCTTCTGGATTTCCGAGCCCGGCCCTGTCGCGAACAGCAGCGGGACAAGGCCGAAGGCGGCAATGCTGGCGGTCATCAACACCGGGCGCAGCCTTCGCTCCGCCCCGCGCCGCACGGCCTCGGCGAGCGGCATTCCGCCCTCGCGCAGCTGGCGGAAATAGGTCACCATCACCAGGCCATTGAGCACGGCAATGCCGAGCAGGGCAATGAAGCCGACCGAGGCCGGGACCGACAGATATTCGCCCGACACCGCCAGCGCGATCATTCCACCGACAGCGGCAAAGGGGATGTTGGTGAGGATCAGCAGCGATGCCCTTACCGAGCCGAGGCTGAGATAAAGCACCACGAAGATCAGCGCGATGGCCACCGGCAGCACGACCAGCAGCCGGGCCGAAGCGCGTTGCTGGTTCTCGAACTGCCCGCCCCATTCGATCCGGTACCCCTGGGGCAGCGGGACATTGGCGGCGATATCGGCCTTGGCATCGTCGACATAGCTGACGATGTCGCGCCCGGTCACGAAGGCCTGCACCATGGCGAAGCGCGATCCGTCCTCGTGTTCGAGCTTCACCGGCCCTTCCGACCGCACGACCGCCGCAACGTCGCTGGCGCGCACCAGCTGGCCGGTGGGCGAGCGATAGACCAGATCGGCAAAGCCCTGCGCATCGAGATTGCCCGCCCCGCCAGGCCCGCGCAGCACGATCGGCACACGGCGAACCCCATCGGCGACAACCCCCGCCCGCACGCCTTCGACCTGCGCCCGCATCATGTCCTGAAGATCGGAGACCGGCATGCCGACCCGGCCTGCAGCCACCCGGTCGATATCGACCAGCAGGTAATCGACCCGGTCGTTGGCGACCGTCATCGCCTCGCTGGTGCCTTCGATCCCTTCGAGCCGGGTCTGGATCGCACCGGCAAGCCTTGCGAGCTCGGCGGCATCCGGCCCGAACAGCTTGATGGCAAGATCGCCGCGCGCGCCGGTCAGCATTTCCGAGGTGCGCATCTCGATGGGCTGGGTGAAGGTCGGCTCGATGCCGGGGAACTGCGCCATGACCCTGCGCAGCTCATCAACCAGCCACTCCTTGTCGCGCACCCGCCATTCCTCGCGCGGCTGGAGCTTGAGGAAACTGTCGGTCTCGTTCGGGCTCATCGGATCGAGGCCCAGCTCGTCCGAACCGACGCGGGCGATCACGGCCTCGACTTCCGGCACCTGCTTCAGGATCGCGCGCTGCACTTTCATGTCGCCATCGACCGAATGGTCGAGCGCGATCGAGGGCAGCTTGGTCAGCTGCACGATGACCGATCCTTCATCCATCACGGGGAGGAAGGTCTTGCCCGTCACGCCATAGGCCGCACCAGCCAGCGCCAGACCTATGCCCGCCACCACGAACACCCGGCGCTTGTGCGCAAAGGCCCCCTCCAGCAGCGCATGGTAGCGCGGCGAAATCCGACGCATCAACCAGGGCTCGTGATGCTGGCCATCGGCGTCAACCTTCACCTTCAGCAGGAAATAGGCGAGCACCGGCACCAGCGTCAGCGAAAGCACCAGCGCCGAGGCAAGCGAGAGCACGATGGTGAGCGCCACCGGCCCGAAGAGCTTGCCCTCGAGCCCTTCGAGCGTGAGCAGCGGCAAGAACACGATGGCGATGATGGCAAGGCCCGAAGCGACGGGCTTGGCAACTTCGGCCGAGGCCGTGAAGACATTGTGGAGCTTGCCGGAGGACGCGTGCTTGCGATCGGACAGGCGCTCGACCACGTTCTCGACCACCACCACCGCGCCATCAACCAGAATGCCGACCGCGATGGCCAACCCGCCGAGGCTCATCAGATTGGCGGTAAGCCCGATGGCGCGCATGAAGATGAAGGTCAGCAGCACCGCCATCGGTAGTGCCAGGGCGACTATCACCGAAGCGCGCACATCGCCGAGAAACAGCAGCAGCAGGATGATGACCAGCACCGTGGCTTCCAGCAGCGCGGATTCGACCGTGCCGACGGCATGGGTGATGAGATCGGAGCGGTCATAGAACACGTCGATACGCATGCCGGGCGGAAGGCTCGGCCTGATCTCCTCCAGCCGCGCCTTGACGCCCTCGACCACCTTGGCCGCATCCGCCCCGCGCAGACCGATGACAAGGCCCTGCACCGCCTCGCCCTTGCCGTCCTTGCTGACCGCGCCGTAGCGGGTGAGGCTGCCGGTACGCACCTGGGCCACGTCGCCGACGCGCACGACGGTGCCGTTGGCACTGCGCACCACCACCGCAGCGAGATCGTCGAGATTGCGGATCGCGCCGGTCGCGCGCACGATCAGGGCCTCCTCACCGCTGCGCAGACGCCCTGCGCCGTCGTTGCGGTTGCTCGCTTCGATGGCGGCGGCCAGATCGGCCGTGGAAAGCCCTGCTGCCGCCAGCGCCGCACTGTCGGGCGCGACCTCGAAGGTTTCGGCATAGCCGCCGAGCGAGTTGACGTCCGCCACCCCGGGCACCGTGCGCAAGGCAGGGCGAACCGTCCAGTCCAGCACGCGGCGCTTCTCGGCCAGCGATTGCGGGCCTTCGAGCGTGAACATGAACATCTCGGACAAGGGCGTGGAGATCGGCGCGAGCCCCCCTTCCACCCCCGGCGGCAGA
>CAXRCQ010000135.1:0-19735 GCA_964228845.1 Blastomonas sp. | reverse complement strand
GGCCTTGAGCGCGTTGGGGTTGATATCGGTCGCATAGAACATCGTCTTGTGCGCCAGACCTTCCTCGCGGAACAGGATCGCAAGCGAATAGAGTTCCTCGCCATTGCTGCACCCGGCAATCCAGACCTTGAGCGAGGCATAGGTGCGCAGATGCGGTATCACCTTCTCGCGCAGGGCGAGGAAGTAATCGGGGTCGCGAAACATCTCGCTGACCTGCACGGTGAGATAGTTGAGCAGACGCGGCAGCATCGTGCGATCGTGCAGCACATCGGACTGCATGGCCGAGATGCTGTCATAGCCCAGCTGCTTGCGAGCGTGCAGCAACCGCCGCTTCAACGATGCGCGGGCATAGCCCCGGAAATCATAGTGATAATGCTGGTACACCGCCTCGAGCAGCAGCTCGATCTCGATATCCTCGATCGTCTCGGCCATTACCGGGGCATCCATACGCGCACCAGCGAAAGCAGCTTGTCGACATCGATCGGCTTGGCCATGTAATCGTTTGCCCCCGCATCCAGGCAGTTGCGCTGATCATCGGGCATGGCCTTGGCGGTGAGCATGATGACGGGCAGCTTGGCCCATTTCGCTTCGTTGCGGATATGACGTACGGCAGTGAGCCCATCCATCACCGGCATCATCACGTCCATCAGCACCAGATCGATCGCCTTGTCGGGATCGTCACCCGACGATTCCAGCGCGGCTATGGCATCCTGCCCGTTGCGCGCGATCTGCGTCACCACGCCGCGCGGTTCGAGCACGCTGGTCAGCGAATAGACGTTGCGTACATCATCCTCGACAATCAGGATGCGGCGTCCTTCCAGCGCGGCGTCGCGATGGCGTGCCTTCTCGATCATCTTGCGCTGTTCGGGCGGCAGATCGGCCACCACCTGATGCAGGAACAGCGACACCTCGTCGAGCAGGCGCTCGGGTGACTTCGCTCCCTTGATGATGATCGAACTTGAATAGCGCCGCAGCCGCTGCTCCTCGTCGGCGGTCAGCTCGCGCCCGGTATAGACGATCACCGGCGGGAAGGCATGGGTTTCGTCGGCGCTGAGTTCCTCGAGAACGGCAAAGCCGGAGGCGTCGGGAAGCGACAGATCGAGCACGACACAATCAAAGGCTTCGCTGCGCAACCTTTCCAGGCAGTGGGCAGCTGTGCCCACGCCGACCGTCTCGACGTCCTGCGACTTTAACAGCTGCTTCACCGCCTCTCGCTGGACGGCATCATCCTCGACGATCAGAACACGCCGCATCCGCGCTTCCAGCTTGACCTGCAGCGCCCCGAGCACCTCGGCCAGCTCGTCACGTCGTGCGGGCTTGCCGAGGAACCCGACTGCGCCCAGTGCCAGCGCCGTAGGGCCTTGATCGGCCCCCGAGATGACGTGGATCGGAATGTGCCGGGTCTCATCCTTGTGCTTGAGCTGATCGAGCACGGTGAGACCCGATTGATCGGGCAGGCCGATATCGAGCACGATGGCGTGCGGCCTGTATTCGCAGGCGAGCGCGATCGCCTCCTGCGCCGTACTTGCGACAATGCACTGAAAGCCCATCTCCCGCGACAGGTCGCAGACGATGGCAGCAAAGGTCGCATCATCCTCGATGACCAGCAGCAGCTGCTTGCCTTCGGAAAGCGCGCCGCGATCATCCGCAGCCACGGCGGCAGGGACAGCAGCGCGCGGGAGGCGCGGCGCAGCGCTGGGGGCCGGCGCGGGCAGGGCCTTGGCGACGGATGCAGGCGCAAGCTGGCGGGCTGGCACCAGGGCAGGGTCGTAGGCAATCGGAATGGTGAGCGTAAAGCAGCTTCCCTCACCGACCTTGCTTTCCAGGCTGATCTTACCGCCGAGCAATCGCGCCAGCTCGCGCGAGATCGAAAGACCAAGGCCCGTACCGCCATATTTGCGGCTGATCGTGCCATCGGCCTGTTGAAAGGCCTCGAAGATGCTGTCCTGCTGCTCCTTCGCTATGCCGATGCCGGTATCGGCGACCCTGATCGCCAGACTGTCCTCTGCGACCGCCGCAAAGCTCAACCGCACGCTGCCTCGCTCGGTGAACTTGAGTGCGTTGGACAGCAGATTCTTGATCACCTGTTCGAGCCGCATGCGGTCGGTCTCGATCGTTGCAGGGCATTCCGCGTCGTGATCGATCTCGAGCGTGAGGCCACGCTCGTTAGCGATCGGCTGGAAGATCTTGTGCATGTCGCTCGCAAGCCGCTCGGTCAGCACCGGCGCCGGCTGGATCTCGATATGCCCCGCCTCGATCTTGGACAGGTCGAGAATGTCGTTGATCAGCACCAGCAGATCGTTTCCTGCCGAATAGATCGTGCGCGCGAACTTGACCTGTTCCTCGGACAGCCGCTCGTCAGGATTGTCGGCGAGCAGCTTGGAAAGGATCAGCAGCGAGTTGAGCGGCGTGCGCAGCTCGTGGCTCATATTGGCGAGGAAATCGGACTTGTACTGACTCGCCTGCTCGAGTTCGCGCGCCTTCAGCTGCAGCGCGGCAGAGGCGCGTTCGAGATCGTCGCGCTGCGTTTCCAGCGCCTGGGCCTGTTCCTCGAGCTGGCTGTTGGTCTGCTTAAGCTCGACCTGCTGCAGCTCGAGCCTTGCCTGTGTCTCGCGCAGCGCATTGCCCTGCTCCTCGAGTTCCTCGTTCGAGACGCGCAGCTCCTCGCTCTGCGCCTGCAGTTCCCCGGCCTGCCGCTGTGTCTCCTCGAGCGCATCCTGCAGCCGGGTGCGGAATCGCGCCGAGCGCAGCGCGATGCCGATCGCGCCGCTCGACTGCTCGAGCAGTTCAAGCACCAGCTCGTCAACCGGATCGAAAAAGCCCAGCTCGATCACGCCATTGACCCGATCGTCCGCCTTGGTCGGCGCGATCACCAGATGGCGTGGCACATCGCTGCCCAGCGCCGATCCGATCGAAAGATAGCCTTGCGGGACATCGCTCAGCACGGCCAGCTGGCCATCGACCGCCGCCTTACCGAGCAGCCCCTCTTTCAGCGCAAAGCTGACGGGCACGTCCGCTCCCTGGGCGACACCGATCATGCTGGCACGGTTGAAGCTGCCGCCTTCGCCCTTGAACAGAGCGCCCGCGCTGCTTCCGGTCTTGTCGGCGAGAAAGGCAAGGATGGCAGCGGCGAGGTCCTCGATCGACTTGTCTCCCATCATCGCGCTCGAGAGCTCAACCTGCGCCTGTTGCAGCCATTGCTGCCGCGCGCGCTGGCGCATGCTGCGCGCCATCAGCAGGAAAATGGTGATGGTGAGCGCAATGCCGCTGAGGCTGGTGACGACGGCGCTCACGACAGCCGTGTTCGATGCTGCTGACATCTGCGCGATATGGATTTCGCGCTGCCGCAACTCTTCGCGTGACATGCTTGCAATGCGCTCGCGGATGGCGTCCATCGCTGCCTTGCCCCGGTCGGAGCCTACAGCCGCCAGAGCCGCCTCGAAGCCGGACTCGCGGCGCAGCCGGATGGTCAGGTCGAGTTCGCGCAGCTTCTGCTCGACATTGCGCCGCAGCATCGCGACATTTTCGGTCTGCACCGCGTCGTCCTGCGCGATCGTGCGCAACGAAACGAGTTTTTCTCGTGCGAGCGCAGCGCCTTCGACATACGGGTCCAGATAGGCTTCGCGTCCGGTGAGCAGATAGCCACGCTGTCCTGTCTCCGCATCGAGCATGGCACCGAGAACATCGTCGAGCGAATTGAGCACCAGGTGGGTCTTGCGGATGGCGGCATCGCTGACCCGCATGTTGGCAATATTGAGATAGGCAATGCCAGCGCTGATCGCGAAAAACGCAATTCCGGCGATGAGCCCGGCAAGCGCCCATCTGTTCGCAAGGCCGCTGGCGCGGGGAACGGTCCGATTGATTGTCACGGCAGAAGTCTCGCTGAGAGAGGCAGTTGACCGGGTCTAGACCATTGAAATCGCTTTGTACAAGCGCAGGGTCATTCCGGCATCGCGGCCAGCACGCGGTCAGGCGTCATCGGATAGTCGAACACGCGCGCGCCGCAGGCATTGTAGATCGCGTTGGCGATCGCCGCCGCTCCACCGCACATGCCGAGTTCGCCGATGCCCTTGGCCTGGATGAGGCTGGCAGCGGCGTCGCGCTCCTCGACCAGAACGACATCGAGATCGGGCACGTCGCGGTGCACAGGAACGTGATATTCGGCGAGATCGCGGTTGACGAGATGCCCGTCGCGCGGATCGAATTCCAGCGCCTCGGTCAGCGCCATGCCGATGCTCCAGGTAATGCCGCCCAGGCATTGCGAGCGCGCGGTCTTGGCATTGAGCACGCGGCCAAAGCCGAACGCGCCAAGCATGCGGTTGACCCGCGTCTCGCCGGTAAAGTGGTTCACCCGAACCTCGGAGAAAAACGCGCCAAAGCCCGACGCAAGGTAATCGTCGCTGATGCTACCGGGCTTGTAATGCCCTTCGCGAACCATGTCCTGCCCACGCAGCAATTCGGTCAGCAGCGTGCCATTGCCTGCCTTGGCATCGGCGAGCACCAACCCGGTCTCGTCTATTCCCAGCCTCTCGGCCAGCGCTTCGCGAATGGCCATGCACGCAACATAAACGGCGGAGCCTGTCGATGACGCGCCCCAGCTTCCTCCCGAACCGGGTCCGCGCGGATGGTTGGTATCGCCCAGGTCGACGAGCACCTGTTCGGGTCGCAGGCCCAGCATCTCGCCAGCAATCTGGGCGACGATGGTATAAGTGCCGGTGCCGATGTCGGTCATGTCGGTTTCGACCAGCGCGGTTCCGTCGGCCTTGAGCGTGACGCGTGCCCTGGCTTCGCCGACATTGTGGACCCGCGCGGCGCTCGCCATGCCGGTGCCGATCCACCATTCGCCCTCGCGCCGCATCCGCGGCTTGCGCGCACCGCCGTCCCAGCCGAACGCCTCGGCCCCCTGGCGGAGGCATTCGGCCAGCTTGTGCGACGAGAAGGGCAGGCCTTGCTCCGGATCCTTGTCGGGAATGTTGCGCAGCCGCAGCTCGACCGGATCGATCCCGGCGCGTTCCGCCAATATGTCCATCGCGGCTTCGAGTGCGGGCATGCCCACCGCTTCGCCGGGTGCACGGACCGATCCCGCGGTCATGCGGTGGACACGAGACAGTTTCAGCACCAGCTCGCGATTTTCGCCCGGATAGAGGAAATGCGAGGATTGCAGCACCGGTTCGGCAAATCCCTCGCCGGGCAGGTTGGAGACAAGGGCCTCGTGCCCGAAGCCGGTCAGCCTGCCATCGCTGTCACAGGCGAGGCGCAGCCGCTGTGTCGTTTCCGACCGCCGCATGATCCCCTCGAACACCTGCTGGCGCGACATCACCACCCGGACCGGGCGGTCGAGTTGCAATGCGGCTAGCGAGGCTGCGACAACTTCCTCGCTGACGCCAAGCTTCGACCCGAAGCCACCACCGACATAGCGCGAAATCAGACGGATACGGCTCTCGGGCAGATCGAGCGCATCGCTCAATTCGGTGATATTGTAGTTGAGCATCTGCAGCGATGCGTGGACGGTCAGCCGCTCGCCGTCCCATTGCGCGATCGCGGCATGTGGTTCCATCGCGGCCGAGGCATGGCCCTTGGTCGTGTAGGTGCAATCGACCGAATGCGCCGCATCGGACATTGCCTTGTCGAGATTGCCCATGCGGACCGTCTCGTCATCCTGCTCCTCTGCATCCGTCGCTTCGGCCGACACGGCCACGTCGTCTTCCGGCTGATATTCGACAACCAGCTGTTGCGCCGCATCGCGCGCCTGCTCGAAGGTCTCCGCTACGACCAGCGCAATCGGCTGACCCCAATAGCAAACCGTGCGCGGCTTCTGCTGCGGAGCCTCGTTGGCGGTGCCCTGGGCGGGGCGGGTGGTCAGGCGCTCGTCATCAATCACCGCGATCACACCGGGCATGCCGAGCGCACTCTGGGCGTCGATCCGCACCACGCTGCCGCGGGTGATGGTCGCGGTGACGAGCACGCCTTCGGCGCAACCCTCGACCGGATATTCGGCGGCATAGGGCGCGGTGCCCGTCACCTTTGCCAGCCCTTCGATCCGCGACACGGGCTTGCCGATCACATTCTGGCGCATCGTGTCCAGCCGGTTGTCGGTCGCGGGCTTGTCCTGCTTGACATGCACCGTCATGCCGCCTTCTCCACCGCTTCGGCCAACACCGCGTGCAATGTCCGCCGCGCGAGCGGAATCTTGAAATCATTGTCGCCATGGCCTTCTGCTCCTTCGAGCAACAGGTCCGCGGCGTGATCGAACAGCTCGGGTGAGGGGGCTTGTCCCACCAGCGCTTCCGCAATTCGCGGATCGTGCCATGGCTTGTGCGCCAGCCCGCCAAAGGCGAGATCGGCACGGGCGAACCTGCCATCCTCGATGCTGATGACCGCAGCGATCGACACCAGCGCAAAGGCATAGGATGACCGCTCGCGCACCTTGCGATAGAGCTGCGTCGCTTCGACCGGTGGAGGCAGGGTGATCGCCACGATGACCTCGCCGGCCTCCAGCACATTGTCGCGCCAGGGCGTGTCGCCGGGGAGGCAGTGGAAGTCGCGCAAAGCGACAGTTCGTTCGCCGCCGTTCGGCCCGGCGATCGCCACAACGGCACCCAGCGCGCTTAGCGCCACCGCCATATCGCCCGGATAGGTCGCTATGCACTGGTCGCTGGTGCCGAGCACCGCGTGCAGCTTGTTCACCCCGCCAATTGCGCCGCAGCCGCTGCCCGGCTCGCGCTTGTTGCAAGGCTGATCGACATTCATGAAATAATAGCAGCGCGTGCGCTGGCAAAGATTGCCGCCATTGGTCGCCTTGTTTCGCAATTGCTGCGTCGCGCCCGCCAGGATCGCTCGGGCAAGCAGCGGATAATCGGCGCGGACGCGCGGGTGCACGGCAGTGGCGGTATTCGTCGCCAGCGCGCCCATGCGCAGCCCGCCATCGGGCAGATCCTGGATGCCCTCGAGCCCGATATGCCCGATATCGCCCAGTTGCGAAGGCGTGGCGACCTGGAGCTTCATCATGTCGAGCAGATTGGTGCCACCCGCAATCAGCATCGCGCCGGGCAGCGCCGCGATCGTGGAGGCATCTGCGATGGAATGCGCGCGCTGATACTGGAACGGCCTCATGCGATGCCCTCCAATGCGGCAACGTCGCGGATCGCGGCGACGATATTGGCATAGGCACCGCAGCGGCACAGGTTGCCGCTCATCCGCTCGCGTATTTCGTCGCCGCTGACCTCGATCGGCCCCTCGAGGCTTTCACTCGCGTCGCTCGGCCATTGGTTGGCGATTTCGGCGAGCATCGCAGTGGCGGAGCAGATCTGCCCCGGCGTGCAATAACCGCACTGGAAGCCGTCATGCTCGACAAAGGCGCGCTGCAGAGCGGAAGGCTCGTCGGCAATGCCAAGGCCCTCAATCGTCGTCACCTCATGGCCTGCATGCATCGCCGCAAGGGTGAGGCAGCTGTTGATGCGCAAGCCATTGACGATGACGGTGCACGCGCCGCACTGGCCGTGATCGCATCCCTTCTTGGTTCCGGTCAGTCCGAGGTCATGCCGAAGGAAATCGAGCAGTGTGACGCGCGGGTCTTGCGGAAGCGGATGGGACGCTCCGTTGACGATCAGTTCATCTGGCATGCAGGACTCCTTGCAACCTCCAAGGGATGAGGCGGCGGAAGGTTCCTTTGCATCGCCGGAATTTGTCGGATCGAGCGTTGAGTGGCGGCGCGGAAGGGATCCCTTGCTGCTCGCCAACATCATGAAACGTATCAGATTAATTGCTCAAGAATTGGCATGATGGGTTCTCCAGCCTGTCAGCCGGAATTTTTCACAGGCCAGGAGATTGCGCCTTTGGCATGCAACGGTGCCCGGGAGCCGACCCGCGGCGCGGAACCGGGCGCGATGCGGCAACGAAAATTCAGCCTGTGCGACTTTGTGAGTCTGGCTTGCGCGATTGGTCATACCCGTCTGCACACAGAAGCAAGAAGGGTGTTCAGAATTAACCTATCCTCCAGCCATGCAGTTGAGCCAAATCGAAGAGCGCTATTGCGCTCCAGCGCCCGAAACCGACGGTTACGTCCTTAATCAGACTATGCTGCGGGTGAAGGATCCGGAGGTGTCGGTCGCGTTCTATCGCGATGTCATGGGCATGCAACTCGTCAAGGCTGTCCCGTTCGAGGCATTTGTTTTTACCCTGTATTGCATGGGCTTGATCGATGGCCCGGATGCCTATCCTGCGACCGAGGGCGGCCGGTTCGCTCACGCCTTCGGCCAGCCCGCCATGCTGGAGCTGACTCACAATTGGGGCACGGAAAGCAAGCAGGGCCCCGTATATCACGATGGCAATGCAGCGCCCCAGGGCTTTGGCCATATCGGATTTTGTGTGCCCGATGGCGACGCTGCCTGCGCGCGGTTCGAGGCCACGGGGGTGGAGTTCGTCAAGCGTTCCCACGATGGCAAGATGAAGGGCATCGCCTTCATCAAGGACCCCGACGGATACTGGATCGAGATCTTGAGCAACCGCGATATCGCGCAGGTTGTGGCATCGGTCGCATGACCGTCAAAGCACAAAGGGAGTGGAGCTATGAATCGCAGCTTTTCAGCGGTGGAATGCCGCGCAGTGGAACTCGACAAGGTCGCCTGGGTGCCATTTCCGGAAGCGCTGAGCGCGGGTGGTATCCGATGGAAGCTGCTGAATGTCGCCCCTGAGCTCGGGTCCTGGGCTGCCATATTCGATTGCCCGGCAGGGTCTTCATTCAACAGCCATCACCATATCGGCCCGGGCGAGTATTTTCTCACCCGGGGCAAGATGGAGGTGCGTGGCGGGTCTCAAGATGGAGGGGACACCGTGGTGGCCCCGGCTTATGGCTACGAGGCCACCAGTGCCTTCCACGGACAAACCTATTTCCCCGTGGATTCGGAGTTCTACATGACATTTCTCGGCCCATTGCAGTTTACCGAGGCGCCTGGCGGTGAGACCATCGCGCTGGTCACTTGGGACAGCGCACCGGCGGCTTGGGAGGCCTCGCAAGCTGGGTAGGCCCCATGAGCAATTGCGGCGCGGGCTGAGCGCGATAATCGGGCAGCGTCACGTTCTGCAGGACGATGCCCGGGTGCGGGCCTACACCGCCGGATACCGTCATGGATCAGGTCGCGCAGCGGCGGTGGCGTTGCCGGGCAATCTGGTCGAGCTTTGGCGGGTCGCGAGCTTCTGTGCGCAGCGTCGCGCTATCATGATCGTCCAGGCCGCCAACACGGGACTTACCGGTGGGTCCACGCCGCATGGCGATTATGACCGGCCGGTTGTCATCATCTCGACGCAGCGGCAGGGTGGGGTCTTCCCGATCCTCGGCGGATCAGAGGCCATCTGTCTTGCCGGGAGTACCCTGACGCAGCTGGAGCGAGCCATCGCCGACCATGGTCGCGTCTCGCATTCGGTCATCGGCTCGAGCTGCATCGGTGCGTCTGTCGTCGGCGGCATCTGCAACAATTCGGGCGGAGCGCTGGTGGAGCGCGGCCCTGCTTATAGCGACCGGGCGCTTTTTGCCCGTGTCGGAGCGAATGGATCGCTTCAGCTTGTCAATCAGCTCGGCCTGGATCTCGATGGCGACGCCGAAGCGATCCTCTCTGATCTCGAAGCCGGGGCATTCGCGCCCATGGCTCCCATGGAGCCGCCGCGCCACCCTTATGACCATCACGTCAGGCAGGTCCAAGAACCCAGCCCGGCGCGGTATAATGCCGATCCGCGCGGTCTGCGCGATGCATCGGGCAGCGCCGGCAAGGTGATCGTGTTCGCGGTGCGCGTCCCAACTTTTCCAGCGCCTGCCTGCGAACAGACAATCCTCATTGCAACCGATCACGCAGATGCGTTGACAGAGCTTCGGCTGGCGCTGCTTGATCCAGCTTATCCTCTGCCCAGGCAATGCGAGGCTGGTTGCCGCTGTCCCGACCAAGCCTTCGGAAGGCAACCATCGGATGGCGCAGCTTGAACTGGTCAAGTCGCGGATATTGCGGCGATTGCGCGATCCGGACCTGAACCTCAACGATATCGCCGCCGAATGCCGGATGTCGCTGCGCTATCTGCACTGGTTGTTCGAGGCGGATGCATGCACCCCCTGGAGATATGTGGTGCGCGAGCGGCTGGAGGGATGCCGGCGCGACCTGGCTAACCCGGCGTTCGGACACCGCAGCATCACCGAGATCGCATTTTCGTGGGGCTTTTCCAACAAGGCGCATTTCGGACGCAAGTGCCGCAGCGCGTTCGGTATGACACCCAGCGAATTGCGCGCGCAGGCCTTGTCCACCTGACCCTTGCGGTGGCACCTTCACTTTTGCACTCGCCAGATTGCACGCAATGCGCAGCACGATGCGCGCAGACCCGGCATTCTCCCAGAAAACAAGATCGAGGGAGAGAAGCATGCCACACACGATCGTACCGCATCCGCGCGCCTTGTTGCGCACTGCACTTTTGAGCGCGTCGGCTATATCGCTGCTTGCGGTGACTCCGGTGGTTGCCAGGGCGCAGGATGGTTCGGAAGAGCAGGAAACCTATCCCGGAGCGATTGTGGTTACCGCCCGCAAGCGTGCGGAATCGACGCTCGAAGTGCCTGAAACAGTCAATGCATTCGGTGCAGAGCAGATTGAGCGCGCCAATATTCAGGACATCGACGACATCGGCCTGGCGGTGCCCAATCTGCAGCTCAGCACGCGCACCGACGGATTTCCCAATGTTACCGTTCGCGGGCTCGGCGGATTTGGCAACACGCAAGGGGTCGGCTTCTATCTCGACGATGTTCAATTGTTTGCCGATGCAGCATCGCGCTTTGGCGATCTTGAGCGCATTGAGGTGCTCAAGGGGCCGCAAGGCATACTTGATGGCGGATCGAATATCGGCGGCGCAGTGAAATTCGTCAGCAAGCGACCCGACCCGAGCGAGCTGTCGGGCCAGATCGTTGCGCGAGCGGGCAGTTTCAATTTCTTCGACGGGCAGGCGGAATTGAATCTTACCTTGAGCCAGGACTGGGCAGTGAAGATGTTCGGTTATGCCGAGACCGACGACGGCTTCTTGACCAATCCGCGGACCCCGCACCAGAATGGTCGCCGGGCGGATGCCAACGCCGATATCGGCAGGCGCTAACAATATGGCGCCCGGTTGGCACTCTATGGCGATCTCGACGCGGCAGAGGTCTATTTCACCGCCCGCTACAATGAACTTGACGCCCCCAATGACCCATGGGTCCGCGAACTCGACGGGAACTTTCGTTACAGTCGCCTTGTCGACACCAGCTATAACCCGCGCAACAAGCGCAAGACCTTTGGGTTGACCGGCCATGTCGATATTCCCATCGGCGACATGGCCATCCAGTCGATCACGTCCTGGTCCGAAACCAGGTCACGGCGCGAAACCGATCTCGATATTCAGCCGGAATTCGTCCTCGACCTGTTCAGGCCAGAAGATTTTACGGTCTTCACTCAGGAGCTGCGCCTGTCATCCGACGATAACGGGCCGTTCGTCTGGCAGATCGGCGGCTATTATGCGCATGTCGACCGCGATCTCGACAGTGTGCTGCTCATTCGCGAGGGGTTCTGCTTTATCGACCCGGGCACCTGCGGGCCGCTGAGCCAGCAGGACGACATCGTGCAGACCGAGGTGCCGTTCGAGATCAGCCGTCGCACGCGCGAACAGATCGCCGGCTTCGTCAATGCCTCGTACGATTTGGGCAGCGGCTTCGAACTGGGCGGCGGGCTGCGGATCGACCGTACCAGGTCGCGCCGATCCAATCTCGATACCGGACTTTCGGGCATCGCCAGCGAGACGGTGGTACTGGGTCGGGCGTCGATAGCTTGGTCGAGCCCCGACAAGACATCACTGGTCTACGCCAATTTCTCGCAGGGGTTCGAGCCTGCGGACTTCTCGCTCACCAACCTGACCGGAGCGCAGACCTTACTGGGTTACGACAAGGAGAATGCGGACCAGATCGAGATCGGCTACAAGGGCCGCCTGCTCGACGATGCGCTCGTGTTCACGATCGCGGCATTCTACATAGACTATCGCGACCGCCAGTTCGAGCTGCAGGCCGCCGATCCTGCGACCGGCGGCTTCGTCGAAGGCATCGTCAACGTCGGGGATTCTACGCAAAAGGGCATAGAGTTCGACTTCCCCTGGGCTCTGGCCGACGGGCTTGTCCTTTCGGGCGGGGCAGGATGGATCGACGCATCGTGGGACAGCGGCGTGGTCTCGCCTGTCACCGGTCGATCGCTTGGCGGCGCGCAACCACCCAATGTGTCAAAGTTCAGTGCGAGCGGCGCACTCGAATACCAGGGATCGGTCGGTGCGGGCGAATTCCTTCTGCGGGCGCAGGGGCGCTACAAAGGGGCGAGCAGAACCAATGCCCAGTTTTTTGACGTACCCGGTGATGCCTATCCGATCTTTCGAAGCCCCTCGTTCTTCGTCGCCGATCTGTCAGCCGGGGTCGAGTTCGGCTCTTTCAAGCTTGGTGTGATGGTCGAGAACCTGTTCGAAGAACGGTTTTTCAACGATGTGCAGGAATTTCCCAATTTCGCTGGCAGCCTGAATCCCGGAGAGCCGGGCAACATCGTGATCGGGACGCTCGGCCAGGTCCGCAGGGTCATTGGCTCGATCGCCTTCAGATTCTAGATGGCGGGTCGGGGTCGTCCATTGCGCGGCGTCACTGAGTCCGCATTCTTGGTCGGCCCGACATCCGCCGGCTTCGCCCAACGGACAAACCGGCTCATCGGTATCTCGCCTGTCCCCATGATATGCTCAATAGCTGCCATCAGCCCGATAGCCGAAGATTCTCGCTTCGTCGCAGCTATGCTCGCCGCCAGGAGAATGACCGGTTTCGCCATGGCCGGCAAATGCTCCAGGTAATGGCGAAGTTCGGCAGAGCCCCATGATCTTGCTGAAGCAATTGCCCAGAAATTGGGGTCCACAGTCGTCAGTTCGTGCAACCGCTTTCGATTGGAGCTGCCAAATGATGGCATGGTTTCATTGGGCGGCGGAATCTGCCAATGAGCCCGCTGCACTTACTTGTGCGCACCTGCACTTCGAGGCGCTTTCCCGGTGAACGAATTGTCTCCCATCCGCGCGGCGGCTTTCGCAAAGATCGCGCTTAGCCACGTCGCCCGCGAATATCCGCACAAGCCGGATCACGTGATGACCGGCGAGGGCGATCTGTATCGGCCTCGTCAACTGCACCCGATCTTCTTCGGCAGTTTCGATTGGCACAGCTGCGTCCACGGATACTGGTTGCTGGCCAGAATTCGGCGTCTGTTTCCGCATCTGGCCGAGGTCGCAGATATCGACGCGCAATTTGCTGCCACCTTCACGCCGGAGAACGTGGCCGGCGAATGTGCCTATCTGCGGCGTCCCGATGCGCGAGGATTCGAACGACCTTATGGCTGGGCCTGGCTGCTGATGCTGCAGAGCGAGCTCATCGTGGCAGATATGCCCTGGGCCGAGACGCTGCGTCCGCTGGCCGATGTCCTGGCTGCGCGGTGGAGCGAGCATCTGCCGCTGATGACCTATCCTGTGCGGACGGGTACGCATGCCAATACTGCATTCGCGCTGGTGCTGACCGAGCGCTATTCCCGCATCGCCGATGATCGCGCCATGCACGCTGCACTGGTGGAACGCGCCCGGACATGGTTCGGGAGTGACCAGGCTGGAGACATCCGGGAGCCAAGCGGAGAGGATTTCCTTTCGCCCACCCTTATGGAAGCGCTTGCGATGCAGCGCCTCCTGACCCAGCCTGACTTCAGGGACTGGTTTGCCGGATTTCTTCCGACGCTTCCCCGAACGCTGATTGCCCCGGCCCGCGTGAGTGATCGCAGCGACGGCCGGATCGCGCATCTCGATGGTCTGAATCTCAGTCGGGCCTGGGCGATGCGCGCGCTGGCCGCTGCTGTCGGAGGGCCGTTGGCAATGCAGCTTGAAGACCTTGCTGCCGATCATTTTTCAGCGGCGATTCATGAAATCCAGGGCGACTACATGGGCGAGCACTGGCTGGCGAGTTTTGCCTTGCTCGCCTGTACGGGGACCGATTGAGCGGAAGTCGGCGTCCGGCTAGTGCTGTCGAGGGAAGACACGGTCAGGATCGAGGTGGGGTGATGGCTGAATCTGACAGCGATACCGGTGACGCGACGGAAGCGCCGGTGAACAAGCTCAATCTCAACTTGCTCTATCCGCTTGATGCCATCCTGCAGGCACAGACGCTGACAGAGGCCGGCCGCCGTGTCCGCTTGACCCAGCCGGCAATGAGCCACGCGCTCCGACGCTTGCGCGACCATTTCGGCGATGATCTGGTCGTCCATACCGGCCGTGGCCAGCAGCTGACCGAGCTCGGTCTTGCGCTACGCGGCGAAGTGCGCCGGGTCCTACGCGAGGTGGATGGGGCGCTCAATTTCGCCCTGACCTTCGATCCACAGACGTCAACGGACACGATCACCATCGCTGCTTCCGAAGCGATCGAGCAGATGGTCATGGGGCCGGTGCTGCGCAACCTGTCCCATTGCGCTCCGGGCTTGCGGGTGGATCTCGTCGCTCTGGACGCCAAGGAGCCGCAACGCGCCCTGGATCAGGGCGCAGACGTGCTTCTGGTGCCTGAAGACGCGGCCATCCCCGGATTCGAATCAGCCTTCATCATGCAGGACCGCGCTAGCTGCATGGTCTGGAACCAGCATCCTGTTCTTGCCGACCAGGTCGAAATCAGCGAGGCCCAGTTCCTGTCCGGGCGTCATATCGTCGCGCAGGGAGAGATGACGGCATCCTTCGCCGCAGATGCCACAGGTTTGGAAATGCTCAAAGCTCGCGCAATTCATGTGCGTGCAACCTCGCAGGCAACCTTGCCGACCATCGTCTTGAACAGTGATCTGATTGCCACCGGAAGCACGTGGCTGTTCCAGCAATATGCCTCGGTCATGCCGCTCAAGGTGCTTGCGCCCCCCTTTGCCAGGCGCAAAATTCCCATCATCGCCCAATGGCCGCGCCACCGACATATACCCATGGTGTATTGGCTGGTCGAGCAACTGAGGACGCTGCACCGCTGATGCTGGGGCTGCCAGCCATTCATCGCTTGCATGCCCCCATGACCACTTCCGATTTGTGTATGCCTGGGCCGGCACATAAGGTCCCGATCGACGGAAGATTCCCGCCGACCTGATCGGCGCAAGACAGGGAGCGCCGTCAGCAGGAGGACGGTTGCGGTTGCACCTGTCCTGTAGATGCAGCCGATTTTTCACCATGCGGTGAACTCGTGTCGTCACGATGGTTTCGGTCTATCGGCCGGGCGTGTTCGCCTGTGCCGAACGGAGGGGGATTGCTTATGCTTGATACGCCCAACACACTGCGCAGGCTGCTTGGTGCAGCGAGCCTCGGGGCGATGGCCGTTGGTGCCATTGTCGCGCCGATGCCCGCCTTTGCCCAGGCTGCAGCGAGCGATGAATCCACATTGCCCGGCATGTCGATGGCCGAGGCATTGGAGGCGATTGCCGCACGCACGGGAGAGCCTATCGCGTCTGCCCCCGATGCAGTCATGGGGCTGACCTCGCGCCCAGTAAATGATCTGAGCAATGCAAGGCGTGCCGTGCAGGCGGCGATCGAGGGCAGCTATCTCACGGTCATCCCCGGCGCCGAGCGTGGCTGGGTAGTCGTCAACGAGATCGTCGTTACCGCCCAGCGCGACGAGGCCGAAACCAGCGTCCTCGTCCGCGAGGCGACGACTTCGGACCGCAACGGTCTGGGTCTTCGCAATCAGCCGCGCAACACCCAGGTCATCACCGCCAAGACCATCGAGGAGCAGCAGGCGCTGAACATCACCGACGTGCTGCGCAATGCGGGCGGAGTTTCGGCGCAACTCAACAATCCCAACAGCGGCGCATCCTATACAGTGCGCGGCTTCAACGCCTCGGGCTTGGTCAATGGCCTTTCGACGGGCTCGCAATATGGCGTGAGCGCAGGAGCAAGCCAGCCGATTGCCAATATCGAGCGGGTGGAGGTGCTCAAGGGACCCGATGCGATCCTTTCCGGATTCGACAATCTGGGGGGCAATGTCAACGTCGTTACCAAGAAGCCGAGTGCCGAAGAGCGTCTCGCGGTCAGCCTCGATACTGGGTCCTACGGTCTCGTGCGCGGCGTGATCGATGCCAATAACGCCATCACCAAGGACAAGAAGCTGTCGGCCCGCATCATCGCCAGCACCCAGACCATGAGCCGCAACTATGGTGGCTATACGGGCAATGAGGATGACCTGTTCGCGCCGACACTGCGATACAAGGATCGGTTGACCGATATCGTGATCGGCGCAAGCCTATCGCAGGCACTTACGGGAATCGGTGCCTATACGTTGTTCGATCGCACCAGCCGCCAGATCATCGAGCGCGATCCCTCGGTACCAGTCTACTCGAAGGATCAGGATCTGCGGGTCAAGAACGATCGCTATTATTTCGATGCGACGCGTTCGCTGTTGCCCGGGGTTGAGCTTGTCGTGCGGGGACTCCACGATCGCACAACGCTTCTCGTCCAGGTCGCAGCGCCCGGATACAACCGCGCGGGAGTCCTTACTCTCGGGTACAGCGGTTCGCAGCAAAAGGGCACATCGGATGCCCTGGATGGCTTCATTCGGGTAAAAGCTGATTTCAGTGAAACCCTGAAAGCCAGATTCAACTTCGGCTACAACTACAGCAGCGGCAACACCACGCAGCGAAGTGGCAATGGCTTCGTCCAGATTCTCAACCCGCCGCTCGGTCGCAATACCACTGTTGCAGTAACGCCGTTTCCGCAGCTGGGCGGGCCGCTTTTCACCAGCGAGGGCAAGCAGGAGGGGGTCTACGGACAGGCGCTGGTCGAAATCTGGAAGTTCAAGCTGCTTGGTGGAGTGCGCAAGAACTGGTTCGAAACCACAACCGAACTGTTCTTTCCGGGGGCTCCGGCTCCGGCGACCAACCGCAAGAATGGCGTCACGCCGAATTTCGGCTTCATCTTCGATGCAACCGACTGGCTGTCCGTGTTTGCAAATTATGTGCGCGGCGAGCAGGCGGTGTTCACGCTTGGCCGAGGCAATGTCATCCTGCCGAACATCAAGACCACCAACAAGGAAGCCGGAATCAAGCTCGACCTGTTCGACAAGCGGGCGACAATCAATGCATCCTATTTCGACATTCAGCAGGACAACACCATTGTCCGCAGTCCGGTTGACCAGCAGCTAGAGCCGGGCCCCGGCCAGCGCGGACGGGGCATCGATCTCAACATTACCGGGCAGCTCCTGCCTGGATGGACGCTGCTCGCATCCTATACCCATACCGACTTCAAGCTGTTGACGGTCACGCCTTTCCAGACTCGGGTCGCGCGCCAGCCCAGCGATACCTACAGTCTGTACTCGACCTATCGCACCCGATTTTCCGACGCGATCTCCGGCGGCGCATCAGTCGGCCTCTATGGACGGTCAAGCTCCTTTGCAGATGTGCTGGGGCAGTATGTGGTGCCGTCTGCCCGTCAGGTCGACGTGAACGGTTTCCTGACGATCGCAGGTTTTGATCTGAATGTCGGAATCCGCAATATCTTCAACCGGCGAAACTACAACACGACGTCAGCCTTCACCTACGTTCCGGTGGATGAGCCGCGCAATTTCAGGATTTCGCTTACCAAGCGGCTGTTCTGATCGGTTAGGCTGGGCGCGATGATACCACCACCCGCCAATGTCGAAGAGACCCGCCGCGAGGCGGGTCTCGAGCCTTCGCAGCCTGCCCGCGAACGCTGGGCGCATGCTTGGCGGATCAGCACGCGCTATTTCGTGTCGGACGACTGGAAATGGGCATGGTTTCTGGTGCTGTGCTATGTCGCGCTCGAGATCGGCACCACCTATGTCTTCTACTGGTCCAACCAGTGGCAGCGGCAGTTCTACGATGCCATTCAATTGCGGCAGGGCGGCAAGTTCCTGACGCTGGTGGCGATGTTCCTGACGATCGCAGGGATGGAGGTGGGCACGATGTTCGCCCACAATCTCGTCAACTGGACCTTGTCCATGCGTTGGCGCAGCTGGCTGAACGACTGGTACCTCGGTCGGTGGTTCGCGCGCGACCGTTTCTACGAGATCGAGCGTCTGCGAATGATCGACAATCCCGATCAGCGCATCGCCGAGGACATCCGTTCGTTCACCTCGATCGGGCTGCATTACGGCACGTCACCATTCGCTATCCTGATCGGGCTGATCTTCAGCGTAGTGCGGGCCGCCGTGTTCGCAAGCATTCTCCTCGAGACGTCATCGCCGATCGCGATTCCACTGTTCGGCTACCAGATCCCGCTGCCTGGCGGCGACCTGATCTGGTTTTCGATACTCTATGTGTTTGTCGGCACCGCCGTGATTGCCTGGATCGCCAAGCCGTTCATCCGGCGCAAGATGCGTGAACAGCATTACGAGGCGGATTATCGGAGTGCCTTGCTGCATGTGCGGCGTAGCAGCGAACAGATTGCCTTTTCCGGGGCGCAGGCAACCGAGCGCGAAGGACTGGCCGTTGCTTTCGCCAACATCCGGCGCAACTGGTATCCGCTGATGCTGTCCAATGCAGGCCTGAGTGCCGGGCAGAACATCTACCAGCGGATCATGGCCGTGGTGCCGCTGTTCCTGACCGTGCCCAAATATTTTGCCGGAGCGATCACCTTCGGTCAGGTTCAGGCGGCGCGCGATGCGTTTACCCAATTCTCCTCGAACCTGTCCTATATCGTCGCGGCCTATCCCAGCATTGCGGCCCAGATCGCCAATCTCAACCGTCTGAAGGCGCTGGACGATGCCATTGATCACGAGCGTCCGCGCGGTATCGGCTTTACCCCCGGCGGCACGCCCGAAGGCGTTGCCGTGCTGGCGACCGGCCTGACGTTGCGTCGCCCCAATGGCGCGCCGCTGCTGGCGGTGGACGACTGGACGATCCGTGAGGGCGAACGCTGGGTGATCGAGGGGCCGTCCGGCACGGGCAAGACCACATTGCTGCGCGCGATAGCAGGGCTATGGCCCGACGGGACCGGACAAGTGGCGATGACCCGCCAAGGAAGCGCAATGCTGGTGCCTCAGCGGCTGTATCTTCCTCTGGGCACGCTAAAGGATGCCGTCTGCTTCCCCGATCGGTCGGAGGATCATGATGATGCGGACGTCGGGGCCCTGCTCACGGCGGTTAGGCTGGAAGCGCATGTCGAGGCGATGCACGAACTGCGCATGTGGCAGGACGAGCTGTCGCCAGGCGAGCAGCAGCGCGTGGCGCTTGCCCGCATCCTGCTGCAGCGCCCTACGCTTCTGATCGTGGATGAGGCCACCAGCGCGCTCGATGCTGACAATGCTGCGAATTTCTACCGGGCCATCCTTTCGGCCATGCCCGGCCTCACCATCGTCAGCGTCGTTCATGACGACAAGCTGACGACATACCATACGCACCGGCTGACGCTGCATCACGGCCATGCAGCGCCGTCGCCAATCGAGACCGAGACATGAGCATTTTGCTGACCCAGACCGATGATGATCTGCGCGACGCCGTTCAGCAAGCGGTGGAACTGGCGGGCAGGCGCGGCGCGCGCGCGCGCGCCGCGGCGCATCAGGATGGTCTGGCAAAAGTTGCGATGCGCGACGGCGATGTCGAGACCGAGGAGCGCAGCGGTCGGCAGGGGCTGACCCTGAGCGTGGTTTACGAGGGGCGCCGCGGCCTGGCAGCGACGGCTGCGCTTGACCGCGAAGCAGTCGCGCGGG
>CAXRCQ010000134.1:0-11878 GCA_964228845.1 Blastomonas sp. | reverse complement strand
ATCAGGAGACCGGACGCGATCATCAGGCGAGGCTCGGGTCAAGCGTCTTGCAGACGTCGAGCAGTTCCTTCACCGCATCGACCGAGACCTGAAGGTTGGCCTTTTCCTCGTCGCTCAGCGCGATCTCGACTACCTCTTCGGCACCATTGGCACCGATCACCACGGGCACGCCGACATAGAGGCCGTCAAGGCCGTATTTGCCATCGACCTGCACTGCGCAAGGCAGGATGCGCTTCTGGTCGCCGAGATAGGCTTCGGCCATTGCGATCGCGCTGGTGGCGGGAGCATAGAAGGCCGAGCCGGTCTTGAGCAGCGCGACGAACTCGCCGCCGCCCGAACGGGTACGCTTGACGATCTCGTCGAGCCGGTCTTCGGAAACGCCCTTGATCTTGGCCATGTCCTTCACCGGGATGCCGTTGATCGTCGAATAGCTGAGCACGGGCACCATGGTGTCGCCATGGCCGCCGAGCACGAACGCGTTCACGTCCTTGACGCTGACGCCGAATTCCCATGCGAGGAAGGTGGCGAAGCGCGCGCTGTCGAGCACGCCGGCCATGCCGACGACCTTGTTGGCGGGGAGCCCCGAGAATTCGCGCAGCGCCCAGACCATGGCGTCGAGCGGGTTGGTGATGCAGATGACGAAGGCGTCGGGCGCGTTGTCGCGAATGCCTTCGCCCACGGCCTTCATCACCTTGAGGTTGATGCCGAGCAGGTCGTCGCGGCTCATGCCCGGCTTGCGCGCGACACCGGCGGTGACGATGATGACGTCCGCGCCCGCGATATCGGCGTAATCGTTGGTGCCGGTGATCTTCGCGTCAAAACCTTCGACCGGGCCACACTGCGACAGGTCGAGCGCCTTGCCCTGCGGCACGCCTTCGACGACGTCGAACAGCACGATGTCGCCAAGGCCCTTGGTGGCTGCGAGATGCGCCAGCGTACCGCCGATATTGCCTGCGCCGATCAGCGCGATCTTGTTGCGTGCCATGGTCAATCCTTTCCGAAAATGGGGTGTTCCGGCCGAAACTGCCTGTCAGGAATGCGGGGATGCTATGTGGTGCGTGTGCGTTCCCTGAACAGATATCCGGCCCTCAGCAAAAACCTTGTGATGTGCTTGTCCGTTTCACGACCTCAGATGGGCGCGCATCGTCCCTGCAGGGCATGAGTCATCGCGCTCGAGCGCCTGCCTAGGCCGCTTGATCGGGCATTTCAACCTTCAAAAGCCGAAGGCACCCAATTATTTGCGCAATTGAAAACTATTAGCAATAAGGCTGATTTGACCGTGTTTGCGGTAACGTCCGCCGCAAGGCGACTGAAGGGTGTGCCCCAGGGTGGAACACCACGAAATTAACATGGGATAGACATGTTACAATGTTTCCTGTAGCCCCGCCGACGCTGCGACAAGGTAAGCGGGTCTTAACCCGCCCGAATTAAGGGTAGGACGATGGCCACGAAAGTACAGTATACCGTCGATACCGAATTGTCGCTCAAGCTCTTCCAGGAAGGTGCGAGCGCGCAGGAGAATTACGACAGCTCGATAACGGGCAAGTGCCGCGATGGCGAATACGGCATTTTCTATCAGATGGACCGGCTCGAGGCCTATGGCTTAACCGGTGTATTCTTTGTCGATCCGTTCCCGGCGCTGGTTTACGGTCCCGGAGTGGTCAGCAGGATTGTCGAGCCGATCCTGAAACGCGGGCATGAGGTCCAACTGCACATCCATACCGAATGGCTCGAATTCGCGCGCGACCACGAGCTGTCACATCTGCGTGGCCGCAACATTGCCGATTTTCCGCTCGACGATCAGATCCGGTTGCTCGACCAGGCGCGTGCGCTGCTGATGATGGCAGGAGCCCCCAGGCCGACCGCCTTTCGTGCGGGCAATTTCGGTGCGAACGACGATACGCTGCGGGCGTTGAACTCTATCGACGTGCAATATGACAGCAGCTTCAACCCGGCATTCCTCGCTGGGGAATGTGCCATTGATCTTCCCGCCGATACGCCCCCCTTTGCTGAACATCTCGGCGTGGGCATTATTCCTGTCAGCGTGATCGAGGACCGTCCCGGCAGCATTCGCGCGGCGCAGTTGTGCGCGCTCTCGGCCTGGGAGATGCGCGATGCGCTGACCCATGCAGCGCAGCATGACTGGCCCTGCTTCACGATCGTCAGCCACAGTTTCGAACTGCTCAGCCGCGATCGCACCCGCGTGAACCCGATCGTCCAGCGTCGGTTTGAATCGATGTGCGTCAACATTGCCGAGCAAACGCGATTGGAAGGTGCTGGCTTCGAGACGCTGGAGCCGCAGCGGAGGAAGGCGCTGTCGGCGCTGCCCGCCAATCTCATGCGGACTGCGCTTCGCTATGGCGAACAGGCGGTCAGCCGCATCCGTTACGAGGCGGGCATCCTGTCGACGCTGTTCCTCAACGAATTCGCGGCATTCGAAAGCGTCGTCGCGATCTGACGCTAACGCCGGTTCAGCCGCGCAGCAGCTTGCGGATGCGCGCCTTGGCGCCGATCCGGTCAAGCCACGCGCCTGTCCCTTCGACGGCAGCGTTGAAGCCCTGATGGCCTGCGAGCAGGGCGCGATTGGCAAGGCTGGGCTTGAGCAGGTATACGGTGGCGCATTCCACCTGGTGTGTCCCGAACAGCGCCTTGTGCGCGCCATCGCCTTCGGTGAAGTCGAAATAGCGGAAGCGAGCCTCGGCAAATAGCTGCTCGAGTGCGTGCATCTGCAGCACGGTGCCGGGCGATAGCTGTGCCTGCCCCTGATCATAGCCGAGATAGGCGTAGATCAGCACATCATCGACAATCGGCAGGTAGAGATAGGCGACCGGCTTGCCTTGAAGGAACAGGATATACGCGCGCAGATTGTCCGCACGGGCCAGCGCGCCTGCCTCGGCGCGGAAATCGGCGTGGCCGGGCAGGCCAGCGTCGAGCAATCGCGCCTGATATGTCGTTTCGGACAGGGGCAGGGCGGCAGCGAAGAAGGCGTTGAGCTGCTCCGGGCGATGATAGCTGCGAATGTCGAGCGCGCCGCCATCGGCATCGGCAAGCTTGCGCATCTTGCGCTTGAGCGTCGCGCGCGTCTTGGACGAGAACTGCGCCATATAGCCGTCAAAGCCCGGCCCCATGTCGATATAATGCCGCGCATAGACTTGCGGCTGGGAAGCGAGCAGCCCCGGAAAATCCCGCCCGAGCTTCGTCATCCGGACGGCTGGCACGGATTGCAGCCGATAGCCGTCCGCAGCTGCGGACAAGGGGGCGATGGCCAAAGGTCGATCGGCCAGGATCGCGTCCAGCCCATAGCTGATCGGGGCCAGCATCCGCCGCGCACGCATGATGCAGCGGTCTCCCAGCAGGAAGCGGATATCTGTGGCGACAGGGTGCATTCGGGCAATCCGGTGGGGGCTATGCGGAACAAGGGCGTTCTAATGTTGGACGGTTAAGATCGCTTGAAGCTCCCGTCTTCCGGCTTTCGAGCGGCAGCTTTACCCGATCTTCACGTCCGCCTTATAGTTCCACCTCTCACGAGTTGCGACCTCGTCATCATTGCCACCGCCGATCGGAAACGGACATGACGAAGCCCCGGCCTGATGCCGCGTGCAACCATTGCGGATCTACGCAGCAAGACCCCGTTGCGGATATTGACGGCTATGGCCTGGTACGATGTGCCCGGTGCGGACTGGCGTTCATTGCCCATCCGCCCGAACCCGAGGCGCTTGCGGCCATGTATCAGGCGAGCAACAACTATCACAGCACGCTCCACGACCCGGGCAGCGAGGCCTTTTCACGGATGGCGCAGGTCGCGAGCCAGCACCTGCGCTTCCTCCAGCGTTTCGCACAGGCGGGCGCACTGCTGGATGTCGGATGTTCCACGGGCCTGTTTCTCGATCAGGCGCGGCGTGCGGGGTTCGGCGTTTCGGGGATAGAATTCTCCGCCGCTTCGGCCGCATTCGCGCGCGGGCATTTTGGTCTGCCGGTGCTCGATGGTGACATTCACGCCCTGGACGACGGCGACGGCATGTCGGATATTGTCACCATGTTCGACGTGATCGAGCATGTTCGCGATCCGGCGCGCGATATCGCTGCGGCGCACCGGCTGCTCAGGCCTGGCGGGCTGTTCATCCTTTCGACCCCCAATATCGACGGGTTGTTTCCCCGTGCATCCGAACCGCTCGCACGTCCGCTCGGGTATTGGCCGCATGTCGAGCCGCCATGGCATCTGTACCAGTTCTCGGTGCGGACGCTCGCGGCCATGCTGGAGGCGCGCGGGTTCGAGTGCCTCGGCACACGGCATGTCGCGATCGATCTGGGCTATACCTTTGGCACGGCTCGCGAGCTATCACGCAGCCCCAAGCGCCTGGCCTATGCGCTGGCCTTCGCGCCGCTCGCATGGCTTGGCCCCAAGATCGGGATGGGGGACTGGTTCTATCTCGCCGCGCGCAAGCGTTGAGGTTCAGTCGCTGATCGCGTACTGGATCGGCTTGAACGATCCATTGTTCGATTGCAGCGCCGAGCAGGCGGTGAGGCCGATGATGAGGTCCATCTGCGCGCGGAAGGTGATCGATTCCCCCGCCTTGCTCAGCGGCGGATCGACCCGCAGCTCGCCCGTGATGCCATCGATCGGCACGTTCATGAAGCAGTTGAAGGCTACGGGGATCATGTCCTCGGTGACGCCATAGGGTGCCAGCGCCGCCGCCAGATTGCCGAAACATCCCCGATGCGGATCGGTATCGCCATAGATGATGCGGAAAGTGTCCTTCGAGCAGGGCGTGAGCAGGAAATCGTGCCGCCCGACATCATCGGCCATGATCTCGAGCATCACCTGGCTGCGGTTCGAATAGAGCAGGTCGCCGGTGGAGAGATAGATCTTGCTGGCATAATCGAGCGTGCGCCCTGACGAGATCACCTCGTTGACATCATGCCGGTTGAAGGCGAGCAGGTCGGCCACCTGTTCTCCCAGCACATCGGTGACGATGAGTGTCTGGCCCTTTTCCAGCAGGAACGCGGTGCCCGAACGCGGCGGAATTTCATGCGGCATTCTGGGCGGCCTTCCTTGCGCGAAACGGGCATCGCCAGCCGGCATCGACGGCTCGTCCGCTATACTGGCGCGCCTCGGATATCGTCCCGTGTCGTGCGAGCATGGGATTGGCATCGCCCGCCAGCGCGATATCGCGATCGATGATCGTACCGCGCATTTTCTCGTACACGCCTGAGGCGCGCAGCTGCTCGAACTGGTCATGCAGATTGAACACGAGCGCAGGTCGGTCGAAGCGACGCGCTGGGCGGCTCGCGCCCGGGTGCAGACCGACAACGAAAAACGCCTCGCCGCCAAAGCTGAGCGAGAAATGCGGATCGTCGGGATCATCGCTGACGCGCGGATCGACCGGTTGGCCAAGCCAGTCATCCTTGTCGCTCAAGGACTGCAGGCGCTGCCACAAATGCCGCTCGAACCCGGCCTCGTCGAGCCCGGCATCCTCCTCGAACACGACAGCCAGCGACTGGAACGGCGCGGGATCGAGCGCATAATCGCGGGCGATGTCCATCAGCGCGGGATGGATGCGCAGATCATCCCAGGCCGAACGCAGATCGCGCCCGACGATGATCCGCATATTGCCCCTGGCCAGCGCTGACTTTGCGCCGACACAGGGGAAATTGCGATCCTGGATGAACGAACGAAAACGCTCCGCCAGCGGATGGTCATGGGTACTGCACATTTGAGCCATGCCGACCATACGCGGCATGGCCATGCCGGTTGCGCCTTCAGGCAAGAGTGTCTGCCAATTGTCTTGCTGCGGCCAGATCGGCGACAAATTGACGGCGCTCGGCAGCAGCGCGCTCGCGGTCGGGCAGGCGCAGCAGGAACGAGGGGTGCACCGTCGCGATCAACCGGGCATCGTCATCCAGCGCATGGACCTTGCCGCGCATCGACGAGATGCTCACGGACTTTCCGATCAGCCCCCTCAGCGCGCTGCCGCCCAGCGAGACGATGATCTCGGGCTTTACCAGCACACGCTCCTGGTCGAGCCACCAGCGGCAGATATCGATCTCGCCAGTGCTGGGGTTCTGGTGGAGCCGCCGCTTGCCGCGCGCGACGAACTTGAAATGCTTGACCGCATTGGTGACGTAGAGCGTGGCCCGGTCCAGCCCCGCTTCGCCGAGCGCCTCGTCGAGCAACTGTCCTGCGGGACCGACGAACGGGTGCCCCTCCAGATCCTCTCGGTCGCCCGGCTGTTCGCCGACCAGCATGATGCGTGCCTGGCGCGGGCCTTCGCCGGTTACCGCCTGGGTGGCATGGCAATGCAGCGGACAGCGCGTGCAGGTGCGTACCGCCTGGCCCAGATCCTCCAGCGATGCGATGGTTTCGGGCATGGCCGTCTCCGCTTCGCCGCGCACGCGCCATTTGTCGCTGCGCGGGTTTGCGAGCGAGACGGCTGTCTCGCGCATCCGTTCCACCCGCGCCTCGGCCCCGGCGATCAGCGGCGCGATATCCTGCGCCTCGGGCAGGTTGTGCCAGTATTTCTTGGGCATTTCGGCGCGCATCGCCGCGATCTTGACCCGCGCGGGGTTGAAGATCGAGCCGTAATAGGTGCGCCATTGCTCCTCGACCACATCATGATCGGGCACCTCGTCCCGCGTTCCGCCGGGGCCGAAATGCAGTTCCTCGCCATGCCAGATCGCGCGCGCATCGGGGGTGAGGATGGCCCAGTCCATGCCGTAAAAGCGCTTGCGGAAGAACGGAGCGCCCAGGCGCAGGATGCGATGCTCGGGCTCGAACCAGGCGGCATAGGATTCGCGGCCCGCATCGTCCTCGCCCAGCCGGCGAAAGCGGACAAAGGCGTGCATCTTGTGCAGATCGCGTCGGATCGCCTTGTCGCTGCGCATCAGCCAGTCAGTATCGGGATCGGTACGCCGCTCGATCAACTTGCGATCGTCGAGCGCGCGCCACAGCACGCGATAGAGCCGCGAAGGCACGCCATCGTCGCGATGACAGATCACCCGGTCGGCAATCGCCACTAGTTCGCGGGGCAGGGTGATGGTGCGCTGGGGCTGGAGCGGCGCACTGTCGGCGAAGAGCGATGCGCTGTCGCCTGAGTGCCGCCACACAATGTCCTCGGGAGGCACACGCGCGGCGAGCAGCGCGCGCGCGTGCGCGCGCCATTCGTCGAATTCGCCCGGATGTTGCAGGATGATCTCGCGCATCGCCATCTGTCCTACAGCGCGAGGCTCATCTGCTCGGGCGGCGGAGCGAAGCGCGCGCGCAGATTGGCGCTGTCGGTCAGACCGCCGGGTCGCCAGTCGGGCGTGGTGATAAAGGGCAGTACCTTTTTCACCGAGGCGGTGAGGCGTGCGAGGTCGCCGATGCGGATCGCGCCAAGCCGCCGTGCCGCGACGATCCGGTCGACCGCCTTGGTGCCGAGGCCCGGCACGCGCAACAGCATCTCGCGAGGAGCACGGTTTATGTCGACCGGAAAGCTTTCGCGCCGCTGCAGCGCCCAGGCGAGCTTGGGATCGATCGCCAGGTCGAGCATGCCTTCGTTCGCGCCGGCCATGATCTCGGCGCGGTCAAAGCCATAGAAGCGCAGCAGCCAATCGGCCTGGTACAATCTATGTTCACGCATCAGCGGCGGGCGCACCGGCGGCAGGTCGCTGCTCGCATCGGGGATCGGGCTATAGGCGGAATAATAGACCCGGCGCAGACGATAGCCCGAATAAAGGCTGGTGGCCGAGGCGAGAATATCATCGTCGCGCGCACCATCGGCGCCGACGATCATCTGGGTCGACTGGCCCGCCGGCGCGAAGCGCGGCGGCTTTGCCTTTTTCAGCAGCCGGTCCTTGCGCGCCTCGACTGCATCCTCGACGCCGACCCGGACATTGGCCATGGTCTTGCGGATGGTCTGCGGCTTCTTCTCGGGCGCGAAGCTCTTGAGCCCGTCCTCGGTCGGCAGCTCGACATTGGTGGAGAGGCGGTCGGCATAAAGCCCCGCTTTGACGATCAGTTCGGGCGAGGCCCCGGCAATCGTCTTCAGATGGATATAGCCGCCGAAGCGATGCTCCTCGCGCAGCAACCGTGCGACTTCGACCAGCTGCTCCATCGTGTAATCTTCCGAGCGGATGATGCCGGAGGAGAGGAACAGCCCCTCGATATAGTTGCGCTTGTAGAAATCGAGCGTCAGCCGCACGACCTCGGCCGGGTTGAACCGCGCCCGCGGCACGTTGCTCGAGGCGCGGTTGATGCAGAAGCGGCAATCATAGATGCAGAAATTGGTCAGCAGAATCTTGAGCAGCGAGATGCACCGCCCATCGGGCGCATAGCTGTGACAGATGCCCATCCCGCCGGTCGAGCCGATGCCCTTGGTGCCGGTCGAATCGCGCCGCACCGTGCCCGAGGATGCGCACGAGGCATCATATTTCGCCGCATCAGCGAGCACGGCCAGCTTCTGAAGGATCGGTTTTTCGCTCATCACCAGAGCATATAGGAGTCGGAACAAAAAAAGAACAGCTTGTTTTCAGCAGCATCGCTGTGCAGGGTGCGCAAAAGCCCCTCAGGAGAACAGCGCGCCATGACTTTGAAAGAGATGCTCGTCCCGACCTATGTCCAGATGCTGGGTGCGCTGTCCGCCTGGCTGGGCAAGGCAGAAGCGGAGCTGGACGCAGACAAGGCCGCTGGCCTGATGCAGGCTCGTCTGGCAGCGGACATGTTTCCTCTGTTCACGCAAGTCTGTTTCGTCTGCGTTCAGGCGCAGGAAGGCGTGCTGCGCTTGCGGCAGGAGGAGTTTCCCGAGAGCGTCGCGGCGCTACGCAACAAGGGGCTGGAGCCGCCCTCGGCAGAATGGACCATCGCGGGGGCGCGTGCGATCATCGCCGATACGCTGGCCCTTGTCGAGCAGGGGGCAGCCGATATGGGCGACCTGCCACCTGAAACGCCGATAGCGCATGCATTGCCGATGGGCATGGTCTTCGACTTCACCGCCGAGCAATATGTGCGCGACTGGGCGCTGCCGCAGTTCTATTTCCATGTGATGGCGGCTTATGCGATCCTGCGCGCCGAGGGGGTGCAACTGGGCAAGGCCGATTATGTCGCGCACCTTTTTGCCTATCTGCGCCCGGGGACGATGCCCGCACCCGGCTGATCCGCGCAACCGTCGGGCGAGGGCGGCGTTGGCGGGATGGCGTCAGATCGGCGTCATCTTTCCGACCCCTTTCATGGATTACGCTGCAAGACAGCAACGGGAGAACGACCATGGCCTATGTTTCCGCATCCGATGGCACGCAGATTTTCTACAAGGACTGGGGGCAAAAGGACGCCCAGCCGATCATGTTCCACCATGGTTGGCCGCTCTCGTCGGATGACTGGGACGCGCAGATGCTGTTCTTTCTCGACAAGGGTTTTCGCGTGATCGCGCATGATCGGCGCGGCCATGGCCGTTCCGAGCAGGTGAGCGAGGGTCATGACATGGACCATTATGCCGCCGACGCCGCCGCCGTCACCGCGCATCTCGACCTGAGGAACGCGATCCATATCGGCCATTCGACCGGCGGTGGCGAAGCCGCGCGCTGTGTTGCGCAGCACGGCATCCCGCAGGGCCGGGTTGCCAAGGCGGTGCTGGTTGCGGCTGTGCCCCCGATCATGGTCAAGACCGAACGCTATCCGGACGGGCTCGACATGGAGGTATTCGACGGTTTCCGCACCGCGCTCGCTGCCAACCGCGCCAGCTTCTTCCGCGATGTCGCCTCCGGACCATTTTACGGGTTCAATCGCGAGGATTCGGAGCCCGACGAGGCGGTGGTGGAAAATTGGTGGCGGCAGGGAATGATGGGCAGCGCCAAGGCGCATTACGAAGGCATCAAGGCGTTCAGCGAGACCGATCAGACCGACGACCTCAAGGCCATGACCGTACCCACATTGGTGCTGCACGGCGATGACGATCAGGTGGTGCCTTACAAGAACGCGGCACTGCTCCAGGCCGATTTGCTGCCGCACGCAGAAATGAAGATCTATGAAGGCCTTTCACATGGCATGCTGACGGTGAATGCCGAGCGTCTCAACGCCGATATTTTCGACTTCATTCGTCGCTGATTCATCGGCAAGGGTGCCGGGCAGCCGTCCGGCACCTTCGATCGCGCAGTGAATCAGAAAAAGTGGTGCCCGGGGACGGGATCGAACCGCCGACACTGCGATTTTCAATCGCATGCTCTACCAACTGAGCTACCCGGGCATCGGGCCGCGCCGCACCTCGATATCGGGTGGGCCTGCAAGGCTCATCGCCAGACCGGCGATTTGGAGCGCCGCCTATAGTCAGGCTTGGGCGGGCTTGTCCATAGCAAAATCGCCTGCCTGCAATTGCCGCTCAATCATATTCCGCATCGGGGCGGTCTGCAGGTGGTCCCGGCACGCGATAGCCTTCCCCGATCCAGTTCAGCAGGTCGCGGTCCTTGCAGGCCTTGCTGCAAAAGGGTGCAAAATCGGGCCGTGCGGGCTGCTTGCACAAGGGGCAGGGGCGGGGGGTGCTCATCGTCCGACCATCTAGGGCTGGTGCGGCGTAACTGCAACCGGTCGCCCGGTACGGCGCTGCAGTTCCTCGGACCATCGCGGCTGCGATGCGAGCAATGACGATTCGGCGGAGGAAAGATCTAGCACCAGTGTTCCGGTGCCGGTGTCGCGTTCGGCGCTGCGCAGCCTAGCGAGCAGGTGCCAGCGCACGGGATCGGCTCCGCGCAATTCGATCAACGAGGCGCGGGTCCTGCGCGCGACGATCTGCATCAGGCCGAAACCGTTGATCGCGGTGCGCTCGCAGGGAACCACCATCGCCGCGTCAAAGGCCTCGACGACAGCGGCGCGATCGGCCCTGGCTTCCAGTGCAGGGAAGTCGACGACAATCGCGCCGCCGATGCCATGGCGGCGAATCGCCTCTGCGAGCGCAGGCGCGGCAGCGAGCGCGAGCAGGCGCGGCGCGACATCGCCATCGATATCGACCACGGTCATTGCCGGCGTGGGCGAAATGGTGAGCAGCCCGCCTGGGAACGCCAACTGGCCGCTCTCGGCTTCCTCGATCAGCTCGTGCCAGCCCGCCTCGGCGAGCCTGTCCGCGCCTGCTGCGGAGCAACGGATGATCTCGATACCATCAGTGCCGATCTGTTCAATCAGATGCGGCGCGGGACGGAGCGGGGTTTGGATCGGAACGGGCCTGAGACGCGGAGGCTTGATGCGCCGCGTGCCGGGTTCGGTCAGCGCCTCACGCACGATCTCGGCGCGCACGGTCGTGCCTTCACTGACCCCCTTGGGCAAGGGTTGCAGCATCGCCTCGCTGCCATCGGGCAGCAGCGCCCGAGCACGATGCCCGGCTGCGCTTTTCGCGAGCAGTTTCACGTCGAGAACCGACCCCGCGAGATGGCGGTCATCTTGCCGCTGGATTCGCGCCTCGACGATCCGGCCTCGCTCGACCAGCGCCGCGCGCTCCTCGCCGATGCCGTTTTCGTAGAGCCAGTGCGCCATCGCTATGGCTTCAACAGCCCGGCACTCAGCAGCATGCTCCGCGTCTCGTAGAGTGGCAGGCCCATGATACCGCTATAGCTGCCAGAGATCGATCGGATCAGCGCCTCGGCGCTGCCCTGGATCGCATAGCCGCCGGCCTTGCCGCGCCAGTCGCCGGCCGCGACGTAGGCCGCGATCTCTGCATCCGTCAGGCGTTTGAAGGCGACGACAGTGGTAATCAGGCGCCGGCGCCTCGTGCCGTCGGGCGCGCGCACGGCGATGCCGCCGAGGACGCGATGGCGCCGGCCGGAGAGAGACGTGAGACAGTCGAGCGCGTCCGCCTCCGTCTCGGCCTTGGGCAGCATGCGCCGGCCGAGTGCGACCACGGTGTCGGCGGCCAGCACG
>CAXRCQ010000133.1:0-4501 GCA_964228845.1 Blastomonas sp. | reverse complement strand
CAGCGCAAGAGGCGGTTCGTGCCGAGCTCAAATATCCGGAATCGGCACGGTTCGGAGAGACGGCCGCAACCATCGTGTTGCCATCGATCGGCGCTGTGTGTTTCGGCACCGTCAACGCCAAGAACTCATTCGGCGGCTATGCTGGCGAGCAAAAGTTCTTCTACCGGCGCGGGCAGGGCGTAATCCTTCTGGAGCGCGGCGGCGATGGCTGGCAATCGATCAATGATGCCTGCCTGGCAGAGTTGAAGCGCGGCGCGCAGCCGGGGTGACTGCGGGGTTTGATGAAGCGAGCCCCAAACACACGTCCGAAACGGTCCGCAGCTGACCCCGCGATAGCATGGTCAGGGAAACTTGCGGAGCTATAAAATAGCTGGCGACTGCATGCTAATCCCCCCTTGGGAGCCGCTTCGCCTGCCATGAATGCCGAATTTGCGGCAGGCTGATCGGGGACGAATTCAGCCGTTCCCCAGTTTGATCCCATTTCGAGGTATGAGTTGGGCCCGGTGGCCCTGTCTCGCTCGCAGTCTCTGGCCGCTTGCTACATCGAGCGCACGGAAACAAAAAGCGCTGAAGCACGGGGGGGTGGGGTGCTTCAGCGCTCTTTGGTGGCTGTGTAAGCGGTCATAACAGCTGCGCAGCCTTTCGGGTGGGAGGACTATCGCTTAGACGTATTATCCCTAATTTGAGGTTAATTCTGGCGGCAGGCCGGCGAAGGTCCTTTTGACCTTTTCAGCTTCATAGTGCTGCGCCGTGGCTGCGGTGGCGACCGCGGGGCGGCCAAGATTTGCTCAGGACGGCGGTAACCTTATCGCCGCCGCGCTCCATACTGCCTGCACCCCCCGTCGCTTGGACCGGGGCAAGGAGCACAGGCACATGCCAATCTACTACAATCCGCAGGGCAAGACCGTCAGCAGCCAAGAGGCGCTGATTGATGGCACGAGGCTGCGTCCCGGATACAAGGAAGTCATGCAGAGCGGGGAGCACGTCGCGTTTAGCGCGGTGCTGGCAGACTCGAAGCCTGCAACGGGCAGCGTCTACCTGACCGATGAAATCAACGCCGCAGTCAGCCAGGCACGCAAGGCTCACACCGAGAAATTCGCATTCATGGGCGATCGCGCCCCGCGCTTCGATGAGGCACGCGCGATCTTCCTTGCCCAGTGCGCTGCCAACGCCCCCAAGGGTGGCGCTGCGGTGCGCGATGCAGCCCGCATGGAGCGCAACCTGCCCAGCCGCAGCAATGCCCTGGATAACAGTAGCGTCGGCACCGCCGAACATCGCGCGATGGCCGCAATGCGCCGCTGGAGCCGCGCCGCAGGATACTGACCCGGCCGCGCAGAAGCGCCGCCAACTAAAGGACCGCACCATGGCAAAACCCCTTGATGACCGCATCGCAGCCGCACTTGGCGCGAATGCGAGAGCCACTACCGTATCCAGCCTGATCGATGAAGTGCAGGCCGCCATGCAGGCGTGCCAGGCAGAGCATGACCGGCTCGACGCCCTGTCGAAATCGGCAACCGCTGCCGAGGATGAGGCGGACGCTGCCGCAGACCAGGTTTCCAAGATGTCCCGCAAGCTGGTGCGCCTCGCTGCGAAGCGTGATCAGCTGCAGGCCCGGCATGACCAGCTGATGGCGTCCGAGCGCCGGGCTCGCACCGTTGCTGAGCATGAAGCCGTGATGGCGCGCCGCGATGCGCTGGTCGAAGATCTGAAAGAGCGCATGCCCAAGCTGTTTGCCGAGCTGGTCGAGCTATTGCAGCGTATCGAGGACAACGATGCCGAATGTGCTGCTGCGTCGACGTCCTACGGCCTGCCGCGCCTTGAGGGCGCTGAGGCGATAGCACGGGGATGCCCCGGCAATTTCTACCTTCAGGGCGCTCCGATCAAGCGTCTCACCAAGATGACCATCCCGAGCTTTGACGCCAGCGGTTCGTATCCGAATGCCTGGCCGATCAATCGGAACGCTGCTGTCTTTCGGAAAATCCAAGAGGATGAGCAGAGAGCGCGCCAGGCGGCGCACGCTCAGAAGCTTGCCGATCGTCAGCGTTGGAAGCGCTGCATCGTCACGCCCCCGGACGGCAACCGCGATTCCATCCCCGTTGCAACCTTCCGTGGCGAGCAGCGCCTCCGGCACGAGTCCAAGCAGTTCATGATGACCGACGAGGGGATTGCCGACGCCAAGGCGAAGGGCTGCGACGTGCAGTTGATCGCCCCCGGTCAGTCGCTGGGCATGCCTGCCTCTGTGGCAGTGTTTTGACGGTCCCTGTCATCCGTAATGCTGGGCAGCGTCCTCCCAGCCGCCACGCCTCGCAGTGGGGTTATTCTTCACGCCCCCCGCTGCGAGGCGTCGGCACCCTTCGAAATCTTGGGAGACTGAAATGGCGAAAGTCCTGAAAGTCGCTGCGACCGTTGCAGCTATCGCCGGTGTCATCGTGGCCACGGGAGGCATTGCGGCATTCGGCACGGTCGCGGGCGCACTCGGCACGACCATTGCCGGAACTGCAATCAGCGCGGGCGCTCTGCTGACCGTCGCGCAGGCCGTTTCCGGCCGGGCATGTCTGCTGATCAAGGAAGCGCTGTCGTGACCCTGATCGCGGGCTTCAAGCGTGGGCGCAATGTCGTCATCGCTCAGGATGCCGCGTTCGTGAACGGCGCGACCGGGCGAATGGAGGGCGTCGGATCCAAGACAGTCGGCCTTGCGAGCGTGCCCGCGGTGATCGGCTTTACTGGTGCCGTTCCGAGCGCGCAGGGCGTGGCCTATTTCGCTGATCGAGCAAACCGCTTGCTGCGCCATGACTGCACCTTGAGCGACCTGTTGCATGCCATCCCCGATATCGCAGGCGATGCGATCGCGTGTCGCCTGACCGTCGGCGCGTGGGACCGCAAGCAGCGCGAGGGCCGGTTGTTCACCTATGCCAACCGGGAATCGCTGGCCGTGCCGGGCTTGCGTGCTGGCGATCTGGTCGAAGCCGAGATGTTGCTGGGCGTGTCGTTCGAGCCTGCCGAGGTGCTGGGCGAGGGCTTCGACCTGGCGCTTACCGACGCGCAGCTGGTCGAGATATTCGAAGGGCAGCGCCAGCGATTGGCGCCCCCTGCCGACCAGGCTGGCGCGCCGTGCCATAGCGTGGGCGTTCTGCTGACCTGCCTCAACATCGGCCGGCGCGGCATCTCCGAGCGCTCTATCTGGCGCTGGGACGATCGCATGGGCGAGCCGATCAAGCCGACCCGTGGCGAGGCGTTCGATATCCGCACGGATGGGCACTTGCTGCAGCGTCATAACCCGGCCGTCCGAGCGCCGGAACTGGTGGGGGCCTAAGCGATGCGGGGGGAAATCGATCCTGTGGTGCTCCAACTGCGCGTCGATCTGGACGCGTATTTGAACGGCGTCCGCCTCTCGACCCGCACAGTCGACCAGCAACTCGGAATCCAGGAGCGCCGCGCGCGCGATCTGGAAAGCCAGATGCGCCGCTCGAGCGCGGCCATTGGTGCATCGATGAAGGGCTTGGCCGCGACACTCGCCACAGCCTTTAGCGGGCGCGAGCTGGTCGGCATCCTTGACAGCTACACCCGCCTGCAAAACAGCCTCAAGGTCACTGGCCTTGAAGGCGAGAACCTAGCCGCAGTGCAGGAGCGCCTGTTCGCCGTAGCGCAGAAGAACGGCGTCGAGCTCGAGGCTGTCGGCCAGCTGTATTCGCGGGCAGCACAGAATCAGAAAGAGCTTGGCGCTTCCACATCGGACCTGATCAACCTGACCAGCGCCGTCAGCGCATCGCTGCGCATCTCCGGCACCAGCACGCAGGAAGCATCGGGCGCGTTGTTGCAGCTTGGCCAGGCGCTGGGCTCACCGCGTATTCAGAGCGAAGAATTCAACAGCCTGCTGGACACCATGCAGCCGCTGTTGCGTGAGGCCGCCAAGAACATTGAGGGCACAGGGGGCACCCTCGCGGGACTGACCCGCCGCATCAAGGACACGAACGGCCCCGGTGTGTCGAACGTCGAGCTATTCCGCGCGATCACTGCGGCGCTGGCCGATCTGGAAAAGCAGGCCGCCGCATCGCAATCGACGATCGGCGCGGCATTCACCAAGCTCAACAATGCGCTGACCCAATATGTCGGGCAGGCTGCTCAGGCGAACGGTGCCACCAGTGCCTTGGTGCGCGGTATCGAGCTCTTGGCTGAGAACCTGGACGATATCAGTCCCGCCCTGGCGCTGATCGCCGGCCTCGGCCTTGGACGGCTGGCGATCGGGGCAGTGGCGAGCAGCCGCGCGCTGACCGTGCTGTCTGCCTATGCCAGCAACGCCACGACCAGCCTTGCAGGGACCGCGCTCGCCGCGCAGGGCGCTGGCGCTGCCTTGCTGCGCGCCTTTGGCGGCCCGGTGGGCGCGGCGATCACCGCGCTGACCATCGGCTTTGTCGTGCTGCGCGAGGAATTCGACCGCGCGACCGACGCCAGCGCCGATTATGCCGCGTCGAGCGAGACGCTGGGCAAGATCAACAAGCGC
>CAXRCQ010000132.1:0-3471 GCA_964228845.1 Blastomonas sp. | reverse complement strand
GAATGCTGCGTCTCGGGAATCAAGCGTGCGAAGACACGGACGGGGTTGCTGAATCTGCCTGCCGCGCTGCCGACGGCAGGCAGGAGCAGCAGCACCCGGCAAGGCTGAGTCCGGTATTCGCTCAGGCCTCAGCCAGCAGCGCTTCGCTCAGTTCCCAAAGGCGTTCGGCACTGTCCTGTTCGACCGCATGCGGTTCGACATCGCGGTAGCGCACCGGCGTGTAGCCCGAGAGTGCGGCGATATTGCAGTCCTCGCAATAGACCCCGCCCCTGCCCTCGAGCAGCGGGCTGGTGGCCGCCCATAGGGTCGTAGTGCAGCCCTGGCTCGGCGTCTTGAACATCGCGCGTGCGCCGTCCGAAATCTCGCCCTGCTCGTTCAGCCAGCCGAGCACGATCATCTCCTCGGTCGGCAGATGCCGCTGCAAGGGCGTGAAGATACCCCCGGGATGCACGGCGAAGGCTTGGCCGCCGCTGTCCTTCAACCGGGCATTGATGCCCAGCGCGAACAGGCTGTTGGCGGTCTTGGATTGGCCGTAAGCCTTCCATTTGTCATAGCTGCCATCGGTCCAGTTGGGATCGTCCCAGCGGATGTCCGACAGCTTGTGACCGGTCGAGGACAGCGCGACGACGCGCGCGGCCTCGGTGCGCTGGAGCAGCGGCAGCAGCGTTGTCGCCAGCGCGAAATGGCCCATATGGTTGGTGCCGAACTGCAGCTCCCAGCCCGGCCCCACCCGCATTTCCGGGCACGCCATGACGCCGGCATTGTTGATCAGCAGGTCGAGCGCGGTGTTGTCCGACGCAAAGCCCAGCGCGAAGCGCTTGACCGAGGCGATATCGGCGAGATCCATCAGCGCAATGCGGATATCGCCCGGCATGCCTGCGAGCGCGGCATTGGCCTTTTCGGTATCGCGAGCCGGGACCGTGACCGAGGCGCCCGCCGCCGCCAGCGCGCGCACCGTTTCCAGCCCGATCCCCGAATAGCCGCCGGTGACGATCACCGTTTTGCCCTTGAGATCGATGCCCGCCAGCACCTCATGCGGTTCGCTGTGGCGGCCGAACGGGGAATCGACAGGCTTCTGGTGGTCGGCGATCATCGGCGGCTCTCCTTGGCGCGTGCGGCGCTTCAGGCGAGCGCCTCTTCGAGCGGACAATAGGCATAACCCAGGTCATCCGCCACCGCCTTGTAGGTCACCTTGCCGTTCCAGACGTTGAGCCCCGCCGCCAGGTGCGGATCGGTGCGCAGCGCGTCCTTCCAGCCCTTGTCGGCCATGCGCAGCATGTGCGGCAGGGTGACGTTGTTGAGCGCATAGGTGCTGGTGCGTGCGACCGCACCCGGCATGTTGGCGACGCAATAATGCACGATTCCATCGACGATATAGGTCGGATCGGCATGGGTGGTGGCATGGCTGGTCTCGAAGCATCCGCCCTGGTCGATCGCGACATCGACGAGCACCGCGCCGGGCTTCATTGTGCCCAGCATCTCGCGCGTCACCAGCTTCGGGGCGGCCGCGCCGGGGATCAGCACTGCGCCGATGACCAGATCGGCATTGGCGACGCAATCGGCGAGATTGGCCGCATTGGCAAAGCGGGTCTTGGCACGCGCCTCGAAATAATAGCCCAGCCGCTCGAGCACTTCCGGGTTGCGGTCAAGGATCGTCACGTCCGCGCCAAGACCTGCCGCCATCTGCGCCGCGTTGAACCCGACCACGCCACCGCCGATCACGCAGACATTGCCCGGCAGCACGCCCGGCACCCCGCCAAGCAGGATGCCGCGCCCGCCATGCGCCTTTTCTAGCGCGGTCGCGCCCGCCTGGATCGACATGCGGCCGGCCACCTGGCTCATGGGTTTCAGCAGCGGCAGGCCGCCGCTCGCGTCGGTGACGGTCTCATAGGCGATGCAGGTTGCCTTGGACGCGACAAGATCCTTCGTCTGCTCCGGATCGGGCGCGAGGTGAAGATAGGTGAACAGGATCTGCCCTTCGCGCAGCATCGCGCGCTCGATCGGCTGCGGCTCCTGGACCTTCACCACCATCTCGCATTCAGCGAAGATTTCAGCGGCGGTCTCGATCATTTTCGCGCCTGCGCGCTGATAGTCGCTGTCCTTCGCCCCGATGCCCAGGCCCGCGCCCGATTGCACCCATATCTCGTGTCCGTGCTGCACCAGTTCGCGTGCGCTTTCGGGCGTCATGCCGACGCGATATTCGTGGTTCTTGATTTCCTTGACGGTGCCAACGCGCATGACGGTCTTCTCCTGCTGGTTGTGTTTGTCCCGCCCTTACTCCGGCCCGTGAACCTCCGCGACCAGTTTTGTTACTTTATTACATTATTGCGCAATTTTGCGAATCGGAACCGGAATATTGCAGATATCCGCGCCGCCAGCGGGGATATTGAAGAACGCATCCTTCCGGTTCGCGCGCGCAGCCGCATAGGCCGCGAACGACTCGCTCTGGCTGTCGAGATATTCCAGCTGAGGGCGCTTTCCTTCGGGCAACTCGCTTGCAAGCCGTACCGATTGGATGCCCGTGCGTTCCTCGGGCGTTTCATAGAAGCCCAGCGCGCCGGTGCCGCGCGGCAGGCTCGACATATGCTCGATCCCCTCGACCACGCGCCCCACCAGCGCGATGTTCCTGTCGAGATGGCGCGGCGCGTGGCCGATGACCGTGTACAGTTCTGCGCCGCTCCCCATATCGGGCGAAAGGTTGCGACCAACGCCGACCATGCCATAGCAATGCACGGGCCAGGCACCATAAGTCGACTGCAGTGCAGCGACTGCACCGACCCGCGATCGCGCCCGCACGCCATTTGCCATGGGCCAGGATTTGTAGAAATGCGGATTGCGAACATAGCTGTCGGAATCCAGTCTTGGCGGCGGGCCTTTAAACTCGCCCGATGCCGTACCGCCCCAATGTGTGGGCAGGTCGGCAATATATGCGCTCCAGCCAGGACTGTCCTTTTCCACGAGCGCTTGGACGCCCTTGGGCAGCGGCTTGGCCTTCGCCTCGTCTTCTGCGTCTGGGTCGCCCCATTGCACGACATAATTGTCCTGCACGCGAACAATGGCGGTGCCATCCCACCAGTGCGCGGCGGCGAGCTTCCGGATGTTCGCCACCCACGGCTCGCTGATCGGGGCTGCGATCAGCTGGATCACCACGCGGCGCGGCCTGCCCTTCGCATCGGGCGCAAGCTCCATGACCAGCAAGTCTTCGGGCGCAATCCTGACCCAGTCCTCGGCGGGCGCGGCGGCGATGATATCGCCCGGCCCCGGATTGGCCGGCGGCGAATCGGCGGCGGCGATCAGGCTGAGCGGCAGCAGGGCGGCGGCGGCGCGCTGTGCGATGGAGCGGAGTCGGTTCGGTGTCATCGGCGCGACGCTAACACGGGGCAAGGGCTTGCGAAACCATGGCCTGCGATGCACTCTCGGCTTCGGGTCGGAGGGGAGACTCGCATGACATTGCTGCCGAAGGAAGACGCC
>CAXRCQ010000131.1:0-9493 GCA_964228845.1 Blastomonas sp. | reverse complement strand
TGTTCCAGCTTTCGCGGGAATGACGAGGGGTTGGATGGCTTGGCCCCCTCGCCTCAGCGGCGGGCGGCGATCTGGGTGCCGGCGGGCTTGGTGGGCACGGCGCGGGCGATGATGCATTCGCCGCCGCCCGAGCGGACCTGGGCGCACATGGCGCGGGCGCTCTTTTCGTCGGCAAAGCCGTTCGCGGTCAGGCGGTGCAGCGTGCGCGCGCCGACGGTGGTGGGCACAGCGACCTTGGAGAAAGCTGCGAGATCCTTGTGCTTGGCGCTATAGCCGGCCCAGGCGCGATTGGCATTGGCCGCGCTCGAGAACACGCCGAGCTGCACCGCGAACGCGCCATTGCTGACCGGCGAGAAGCTCGCCTTCTGGAAGATGGCGGGCGCAGGCGCGGCCTTGGCGGCGGGAGCGGGTTTCGGCGCAGGCGCGGCGGCAACCTCGACCTTCTCGCGCTCGACGATCATCTGGCGCTTCGCAGCCATTTCGGGGCGCAGCTTGCGCACCGCCTTGCGGCGATAGCTGGCGGGTAGCGGCTGGACGATCTCGCGCGCAGTCATCAGCGGCGCAACGATCGCGCCCGAGGGTGCCGGGGCGACGGCGGGCGCAGCATCGGCATGGACCGGTGCGGGTGCAGGTGCCGCTGCAGCCTGGGGTTCGGACGCCGGAACGGGGACCGACTCAACACCCGCGAGTGCCATCGGCGCATCCTGGACCGGCGGAAGCTCGATCGGTCCCGCAGCAGAGGCAAGCGCCTGCTGGCCGATTTCGGTCGCGACCTCAGCCATCGCAGGCGTGGCCGACAGCGCCAGCATCACCGGCTGGCCGGGATCGCCCGCCACCGGGGTCACACCGAGCACCGAGGCGACGCGCTGGGCATGCGCATCGGGATGCGCGATGCGCGCCCATTCGGCGATGCGGTCCTGCGCAACCTGGGGATCGAGGTCCTGCCCGGCCATGATCTGCGCCTCGCGCCAGCGGCCATCGAGCGCATAGGCAAAAGCGAGATTCTGCCGTACCTTGGCGGTGTTATCTCCAGAACGAATGAGGTTGGCGAGCACATCGACACCCTGTTTGGTATCGCCTGCCAGCGCCATGGCCAGGCCGTAATCGCCTGCCGGGATCGAACCCTTGTGTTCCTGCAGCAGCGCCTGCGCGGCGTTGGGCCGTCCTTCGGCCACGTGCATCAGCGCCAGGCTGATCACCGTGCGCGCGCTCGCATCGCCCAGCGCGAGCGCATCGTCGAGCGACTGACGGGCGGACGCGAAGCGACCATTGGCGAGATAGGCCTGGGCGAGCGTCTTGCGCAGCTCGGCATTGCGCGGATCGAGGGCGACCGCGGCCTCGGCCTTTTCCAGCGCCTTGTCGGTCTTGCCCGCAGCAAGCGCCTTTTGCGAAGACGAGGACAGGCTCTGCGGACGGCCGCCACCGCCATGCGCCGAGCAGCTCACCAGCACGCTGCCGACCAGGATGGTCGATGCCGCCAGCTTGAGCGCCAGCGCCCGGTTGATCTTGGTTCCGCTTGCCATAGCCTAAGTTCCCTCTTTGTCGGCCCCGACCTGCCTGCACCTCAGCGCGTTGCCGATCGCGTGACGCGACCTGCCAGGTCCTCTATTTCGGTCATTTTGGTTAACAATTCGTCAAGCGCCGCGGTGACCAGCTGCTGCGCGGACTGGCCGCTGACCGCGCTGGCCAGCCTGAGCTTGAGATGACGCTCGGCATCGAGCCGCAGCGTGAAGGCCGCTCGGCGCGCCGAGGACTGGACGGCAGCGGCAACCACCTCCTCGATCACCGCCTGCTTGCGCTTGCGCGGCTTGGCGGAAAGAACGGGCGCGGGAGCGGGTTCGGCCACTGGCGCAGGTTCGGCAACGGCCACCGGTTCGGGCGCTGCGACGGCAACCGGTTCCGGGGCGATTTCCGGCTCGGCCAGCCGCTCGGCAATCTCGGCCTGCTGGCGGACGACATCGGGGACCGCAGGCGCAACCTGCGGCGCAGGCTCGACCGGGACCGTATCGGGGATCGCACCAGCGAGCAGATTGCCGTAATGCGGCGCGCGTTCCTCGTGCGCCGGATCGACATCATAGCCCATGTCGTTCCAGCCCAGATCGTCCTGCACGCCATGCGCGCCCGGCGTCAGGCCTGCTGTTCCCAGCGTGCCCAGCCCGTCCATGCCCTGGCGGCGCATCGCGGGGCGCGCGGCCCCCTTGCGCGCGAGCAGGCCCGAAGAGAGCGATGCCATCGGTTTGGGTTCGGCCATAAAGCTCATCCTTGCCCCCGTAACTGCATCACGATCCGGCCACGCGGCGGCCGAAGCCGCCCATCGGGCGGATCGCGCCGGGCACGACGGGCGCGTTGGGCACGGCGAACACGGTGCGGCGGAAATTCGTCTCGAGCCGGTCGGAGATATAGGTCCACAGCGCGCGCACCTCTCCGGCGGACTTGCCATTGGGGTCCACCTCCATCACCGTGCGCCCGTCGATCATCGAGGCGGCAAAGTCGGTGCGATGGTGCAGCGTCGTCGGCGCGACTGTCCCATGCTGGGACAGGGCGACCGCGGCTTCGGAGGTGATCCGCGCCTTGGGCGTGGCCGCGTTGACGACGAAGATCAGCGGCTTGCCCGCGCGCTCGCACAGGTCGACCGTCGCGCCGACCGCGCGCAGATCGTGCGGGCTCGGCCGGGTCGGCACCACGATCAGCTCGGCGACCGAGATCACCGACTGGATCGCCATGGTGATCGCGGGCGGCGTATCTATGACCGCGAGCTTGAAGCCCTGCTGGCGCAGGATCGCGAGATCGGCGGGCAGCCGGGCCACGGTTGTCTGCGCAAAAGCGGGATATTCGGGCTCGCGCTCGTTCCACCAGTCGGCGAGCGAGCCTTGCGGATCGATGTCGATCAGCACCACCGGGCCGTCGCCGGCCAGCTGCGCCTGCACGGCGAGATGACCCGAAAGGGTCGTCTTGCCCGATCCTCCTTTTTGCGATGCCAAAGCGAGTACGCGCACTCAAAGCCCCCTATAAGGTCCATCCGGTCAGGGGCGAAAATGCGGCAGGGCAGCTAATTTTGAGTTAACGCTGGAGCGGACGAGGCCAGGCGACGCCCGGAAAATCGGGCTTTGGCAAGCGTTTGAAGCCCCCTTGATGCCGCTGTAAACGCTTTGCTAACATGTCGTTAGCTATAACCCTTTACGCATGTAAAGGCCGGTAAGCCCGGATTGCCGCGCGCACCCGGCATGATAGGATGCGCGCACGGTTTTACCATATGCGATGGAGCAATACCCGCATGGCACGTTCGACAAAATTTTCCCGCAATTTCACCGTCCTGGGCTCCGCCATGGTCGCCCTGGCGCTGTCCAGCCCGGCGCTGGCCGATGTCAAGGCGGGCGTCGACGCCTGGGAACGCGGCGATTTCGCCAAGGCGGTGGCGGAATGGCGCGATCCTGCCGCCAAGGGCGATGCCGATGCGCAATTCAATCTGGGCCAGGCCTACAAGCTGGGCCGCGGCGTGCCGATGGACCTCAAGCAGGCCGAGGCATGGTACAAGAAGGCCGCCGATCGCGGGCATGTCCAGGCGGCGGACAACTACGGGCTGGTGCTGTTCCAGGACAATCGCCGCGACGAGGCAATGCCCTATATCCGCGCCTCGTCGGCCCGGGGTGAGCCGCGCGCGCAGTACGTGCTGGGCACCGCGATGTTCAACGGCGACATTGCCGAGAAGGACTGGGTGCGCGCCTATGCGCTGATGACCCGCGCCTCGGCGCAGGGTCTGCCCCAGGCCTCGCGCAGCCTGGCAACGATGGACAAGTACATCCCGCTCGCCGATCGCACCAAGGGTACGCAATTGGCCGCGCAGCTCGAGCGCGAAGCCGTGGCCGAGCGTCAGAAGCTCGCCGGTGCGGCAGCCGGTCTGAGCATGGCCGACACCGCGACGGGTGCGACCGCAGCGGCCAAGCCGGTCGTCACCGCCGCCGCCGCCAAGCCCGCGCCGGTGCTGAGCCGCCCCGCGACCGGCTCGACCATCCAGACCACCGACCTGCCGCCCTCGCGCGCCAATGGCACGGTGATCCCGACCCTGCCCTCCAGCCCCAACAGCACGGCTGCGGCAGCGGGCGTCGATTTCGCCACGATGGGCACGCCTTCTGCCTCGGCTCCCGCTCCGGCCCCGGCAGCACCCGCGCCGAAGCCTGCTGCCCCCGCACCCAAGCCTGCTGCCCCCGTGGTCGCCGCCGCCAGCACCGCGCCTGCGGTTGCCGCATCGGGCGACTGGCGCATCCAGCTCGGCGCGTTCAGCGAAGAGGGCCGCGCGCGCACGCTGTGGAGCGGGCTCGAACGCCAGAACCAGACGCTCGCGGGTCTGCAACCCTATCTGGTCAAGGCAGGCACGATCACCAAGCTGCAGGCCGGGCCATTCGCGACCCAGGCCGCCGCCAAGCAGGCCTGCGATACGGTTGCCCGAAGCGGCCAGGCCTGTTTTCCGGTGAAGAAGTAACGACACAGGGGTCCGGCCCCGGCTAGCACCGCTTCGCCGGCCCCTGATCGCCCACCGCTTCTCGCCCGGCCCTAGTCGCCCGCCATGGTCACGGGCGGACGGCCGTCGCCCTGGGTGATGACGACGATCAGATCACCCGCGCGCAGGCTGGCGCTTTCATCGTCCCAGAAGCCATAGGGCTTGCCGTCGCGATAGATGCGCACGCCGACGCCATCCTTGATGTCCTTGAGCGGGACGCCGATTTCCTCTTCGCGTACCGCACGCTCGATCAGCACCACCCGCCCGGTCGTCGAGGCCAGATCGGCGAGATAGCTGCTGATGTGCGGCCCACTGCACGATCCCGCCAGCAGCAGCCCGGCAAAGCTGACCGGATTGATCACCGTGTTCGCCCCGGCCTGGCGCGCGAGCAGCTCGTTGTCGCCTGCGCGGATGACGACGCTGATCGGCACATCGGGGGCCAGGTGGCGGATCGTCAGCACGATCAGGATCGAGGTGTCATCGCGCCCCGCAGAGACGATCGCCGAGCAGCACCGGTCGATATGCACGTCCTTGAGCGTCTCGTCGCGCGTCGCATCGGCATTGAGCACGTTGCAGCCCATCGCCTCTGCCCGGCCCAGCGATTCTTCCGACTGATCGACCACGACGATGCACGATGGGTCGGTGCCGCGCGCGATCAGTTCGCGCACCGCTTCCGACCCGCTGGTGCCGAAGCCCAGCACCACGATATGCCCCTTCAGGCGCTGCTGGATCCTGCTCATCTGCCATTTTTCCCATGTGCGCTTGATGACGAAACTATAGGCGGTGCCGACGAAGATGAAGATCACCGCGATCCGCACCGGCGTCACCAGCACCGCCTCTATGAACCGCGATCGGTCCGAAACCGGAGCAATGTCACCGAAACCCGTGGTGGTGACCGAGATCATCGTGAAATAGACGACGTCCAGAAAGCTGACATCATTGTCGACATTGTCCCTCAGCCCGGCGCGGTCCAGCCAGTGGACGAGGATGACCAGCCCGATGAGCAGGAACGCCAGGCTGAGCCGCAGCGTGACATCCGCCCAGACCGGCAGGCGCGCGGCGCGCTTCAGCAGGGCGCGCGGCTTGATCTCGGAATCGGCCATGCAGCGTCAGTTCTTCGGCAGGTACAGCAGCGGATCGACCGGCTTGCGGTCCTTGCGCAGTTCGAAATGCAGCTTGGGCGTTTCGGCAAAGCCGCTCTGCCCGGCAATGCCCAGCACCTGCCCCGCCTTGACCTTCTGACCCCGCGTCACGTCGATGCGCTCGGCATGACCATAGGCGCTCACCCAGCCGCCGCCATGGCTGACCAGGATCAGCCCGCCATAGATCGCCACCTCGCTTCCGGCATAGCTGACCACGCCATCGGCGGCGGCGCGAAACGCCTGGCCGCGCACGGCGGCGATATCGATGCCGTTGCTGATCTGCCCCTTGCCGACGGGACCGTAGCGGGTGAGCAGCGTGCCGCTGAGCGGCCATGTGAACTTGCCCGAAAACGCGCTGGGCACCGCGACGGGCACGCTGGCGGCAACGGGTGCGCGTGCAGGCCTGGCAGCGGGGACGCGCGAACCTTCGGCAATGGCGGGCTGGCTGCCGGTGACGACATCATCGATATTGACCACCAGCGCGCCGATGCGGCTGGGCTGCGCGCCGGGCCTGGCCGCCGGGTCTGCGGCGGGCGTGGCGGCGAGTTGCGCGCCCGAGGGCAGTTTCAGCTTCTGACCGATGCGCAGGATATAGGGTTCTTCCAGGGCGTTGAGCGACACGATATCGCTCCACGCGACGCGATAGGCATGCGCGATGGCGATGCCGGTCTCGCCGGCCGCCACGGTATGATAGCGGCCGCCGGGGATGGTGAGCCGCTGGCCCGGCTGCAGCGTGTACGGCGCGACCAGACCATTGGCGGCGGCGATCGCTTCCGATCCGGCCCCGGTCCTGTTGCCGATGCCGCGCAGCGTGTCGCCGGGCTGGACGGTATAGATGGTTCCCGCGACATCGGTGGCGTTGGCCGCAACGCTGCGGCTTTCCCAGACCGGCGCATCGCTGCCCGCGACGGGCGGCGCGACTGGCGGTGCCGCGCGCGTCCCTGCCTCGGTAATTTCGGGCTCGACCGAGCGCGGCGTCATGCCCCCCGGAATGCAGCCGACGACCAGCAGCGCGGCCAGAGAGGCCAACCCCGCATTACCCCATGTTCTACCCCTCGCCATGGCCTGGAGTTCTAGCACGGAATATCCGCTTTGCCACCGGGTAAGGCAGGATTTACAACCGTTTCGCGGGTCAATCTGCGGCAAAGGTCGCGGTCAGCGCGGCGATCGACTGGTGATGCGTCAGGTCCAGGTGCAGCGGCGTTATCGCGATATAGCCATCGGCCACCGCCTCCAGATCGGTGCTGTGCGCCGGACTCGCCTCTGCCGCGCCCAGGCCGAACCAGTGATATTCGAAACCGCGCGGATCGGTATTGGTGACGATCTTCAACCGCCCGTAATCGCGAAAGCCCTGGTTCACCACCTTGACCCCATGCACCTGATCGGCGGGCAGCGCGGGGAAATTGACGTTGACCAGGGTGCGCGGCGGCATCGGCTGGCTGGTGATCTTGCGGATGACCTGCTCGCCCCAGGCGGCAGCGGCATCGAACGAGACGTCGAGCCCCGCCCCTTCCCTGGCATAGACCTGGCTCAAGGCTATCGACGGGATGCCCGCCAGCGCGCCTTCCATCGCGGCTGACACAGTGCCCGAATAGGTGACGTCCTCGCCCAGGTTCGCGCCGCGATTGATGCCCGACAGGATCAGGTCGGGCGGGCAGTCCTTCATCAGCTTGGCCACCGCCATCATCACCGCATCGGTCGGCGTGCCGGTGACCGCAAAATGCTGCAGCCCATGCTGCTGCACACGCAGCGGGCGGGTGATGGTGAGCGAATGGCCCGCGCCCGATTGCTCTTCGGATGGCGCGACGATCCATATGTCGTCGGAGAGCTTGCGTGCGATCTCGGCCAGCACCTCCAGCCCCGGCGCGTGGACGCCATCGTCATTGGTCAGCAATATGCGCATCGGTTCGGCCTTTCGGAAAGGGGTTTCGGCCCTTCCCTAACCCCTGCCCGCCCGCAGGACCACCGCCGGTTTCACCTGTTTGCAACATAAGCAAAAAAACGCACCCGCGCTTCCCGTTGCGACTCGACGCGCCCGCGCCAACGCGATAATGTTGATGGTGCAGCGCAATAAAACGGGCATCCCGGCCGGGCAACCAGCCGGGTTTCACGTCTAAAAGGACGGGAAACGTCAATAATCGGGCGCGTAATCGCAGAGGGAGAATATCCAAGATGGATTCGCTGGTTTCAACCGAATGGCTCGCCAATGAGATGGGCGCTTCGGATCTCCGCATCGTCGATGCGACCAAGTTCCTGCCCGATCACGGCCGCAACGCGCTGGCCGAATATGAAGCCGGCCACATCCCCGGCGCGGTGTTCATGGACCTGGAAGAGCTGGTGGACAGCAATGCCCCGGTCGAAAACACCCTGCCCCCTGCGGAAAAGTTCGCCAGCCGCATGCAGTCGCTGGGCCTGGGCGATGGCAGCCGCATCGTGCTCTATGACGACAGCCCGCTGAAATCCTCGGCCCGCGCCTGGTTCATGCTGACCATGTTCGGCGCGCATGCCGTCGCGATCCTCGATGGCGGCATCGCCAAGTGGAAGGCCGAAGGCCGCCCGCTCAAGTCGGGTAAGGAAAGCCTGCGCCATCGTCATTTCACCGTGTGGGAAGACCGCAAGAACGTCCGCACCAAGGCCGACATGCTCGCCAACCTGCACAGCAAGGCCGAACAGGTGGTCGACGCGCGTCCCAACGCACGGTTCACCGGAGCCGAGATCGACCCGCGCCCCGGCATCGCCTCGGGCCATATCCCCGGCTCGGTCAACCTGCCGCACAGCGCGCTGTTCAACCCGGATGGCACCTGGAAGACCGGCGACGACCTCAAGGCCGCGTTCGAGGGCGCGGGCATCGACATCGCCCAGCCGATCGTCACCACCTGCGGATCGGGCATGACCGCCAGCGTCGTCGCGTTCGGCGCGCATCTGCTCGGCAAGACCGACGTGTCGCTCTATGACGGCAGCTGGGCCGAATGGGGCGCCGATGCCGACGCACCGAAGGTGATGGGGTAGTTTTTCCTCCTCTCCCCTCTAGGGGAGAGCGCAACGAGACTTGGTGAGCGGGACGCGAACCTAGTCGCAGTGGGAGAGGGGCAAGCGTCGGCATCCAGCCGCCGCCCCTCTCCAACTCCGCCTAGCATGCTGCGCATGCAAGGCTCCGTTTCCTCTCCCCTGAAGGGGCGAGGACAGGACAAGATGATGCCCAAGCCCCCTTCCGCCCCGCCATCGCCCGCCACCCGTCTCGTCACCGGCGGTCGCCGCGCAGAGTGGACCGGAACGGCGGCGCAGCCGGGCGCGGTGGTCAATCCGCCGGTGTGGCGCGCCAGCACGCATCTCTATCCCGATACGGCCGCTCTCAAGTCCGGCCCGCAAACCAATGAGGACGGACGGTTTTTCTACGGTCGCAGGGGCGCACCGACACAATGGGCGCTGGCCGAGGCACTGACCCAGCTCGAACCGCAAGCGCACGGGACGATGCTCTATCCCTCGGGCGTCGCTGCAATCACCGGCGCGCTGCTCAGCGTGCTGTCGCCGGGCGACGTGCTGCTGATGACCGACAGCGCCTATGATCCCTCGCGCAGCTTTGCCGACGGGTTGCTGGGACGCTTCGGCATCGAGACCCGCTATTACGATCCGCTCATAGGCTCCGGTATTTCCAGCCTAATTTGCGAACGTACCCGCGCGATCCTGATGGAAAGCCCCGGCAGCCTGACCTTCGAGGTGCAGGACGTCCCCGCGATCTGCGCCGCCGCGCGCGCGGCCAATCCGGATATCGCGCTGCTGATCGACAATCCCTGGGCGACCGGGCTGTTCCTGCCCGCGATCGAACTGGGTGCGGACATGAGCATCATGGCCT
>CAXRCQ010000130.1:0-3690 GCA_964228845.1 Blastomonas sp. | reverse complement strand
GGTGCCAATGCCGGCAACAGCAGCAAGGGCGTGCTCACCGACCGTCCGGGGCTGCTGAGCAACGACTTCTTCGTCAACCTGCTCGATATGCGCACGGCCTGGAAGACCGTCGACGAGAGCGGCGACGAGGAGTTCGTCGGCACTGACCGCGCCACCGGCGAAACCCGCTGGCACGCGACGCGCACCGACCTGGTCTTCGGCTCGAACTCGCAACTGCGCGCGGTGTCCGAAGTCTATGCCGAACGCGGCAACGAGCTGAAATTCGTGCAGGACTTCATCGCCGCCTGGGTGAAGGTGATGAACGCCGACCGGTTCGATGTGCGGTGAGCGGGTGGTGCGTTAGGTAAACGAGGGAGCCCCGGGCAGCGATGTCCGGGGCTTTTTCGTGGTCCGATGCGCGTTCCCCTCCCTGCAAGGGAGGGGAGCTTTGGTGGTGCGAGTTCTGGAGTGGCAGAATAAGCCCTCTCCCCTTTAGGAGGGAGGGTTTGGGAGGGGGGATGCGCTGCCCAAAGCCCCTCTCAGCTACGGCTAATCAGACAAGCTGATAAGCCTTCGCATCTCTCCCCTGAAGGGGAGAGAGCAGAAGTGCGTCACTCCGGCGCTTGCGTCTCTGCCAGCGATTGCCCGCTCTTGGTCGGGATCGACCAGATCACCACGTTGGCGATCATCACCACCGCCAGCACCAGCATCAGCGCGGGCTGCTTGCGCTGGCCGCGGCGGAAGAGTGCGATCGCGCCGAACACGAGCGCGATCGAGGTCAGCATGGCGATCGAGAGGACGAAGCTGGTCATGCCGCTGCGGTGTCAGCCCAGCCCCGGCACCGTCAAGGCGGCATCGCGCAGGCCGCGCCAGACGCGGGCGGCCTGGACGGTTTCGGGCACGTCGTGCACGCGCACGATCTGCGCGCCGCTGCCGATCGCGCTCATCGCCAGCGCGACCGATCCGCCGAGCCGCGCATCGACCGGGGCCTCGTTGGACAATGCGCCGATCATCCGCTTGCGGCTCGCGCCGAACAGGATCGGCTGGCCGAGCGCGTGGAACAAAGGCAGCGCGTTGATCAGCGCGAGATTGTCGGCAAGCGACTTGCCGAAGCCGATGCCGGGATCGACGATCACCTTTTCGCGCGCAACGCCCGCCGCGATCACCGCGGCGACGCGCGCCTCGAGCCAGTCGAACACATCCGTTACGACATGGCCATAGCCGCCGCCCGCATGCGGGTTCGCGCCCTGCGACGGCGCGTGCATCAGCACCACCGGGCAGCCCGACCGCACCACGACATCGAGCGCCTGGCTATCGTACAGCAGCGCCGAGACATCGTTGACGATATGCGCACCGGCTTCCAGCGCCGCCTACATCACCGCCGCCTTGCGGGTATCGACAGAGAGAATCGCGCCGCTATGCGCCAGCGCCCTGATCGCGGGGACGACGCGCACGATCTCGTCGCCCTCCCACACCACGGGCGCTTCGGGCCGGGTGGATTCGCCGCCGATATCGATCAGCGAGGCGCCCGCAGTCAGCATCGCAAAACCCGCGTCCGCCGCCTGCGCGGGATCGTCGGTAAAGCGCCCGCCATCGGAAAAGCTGTCGGGCGTCACGTTCAATATGCCCATGACCTGCGGCTGGTCGAAGCGCAGCACGCGCTCGCCCAGTTGCAGCGGGGCATGCATCCGCGACAGGTTGGCGAACTGGACCTGCGCGCGCTCGGCCTGATCGGTGGGCAGCGTGTTCAGCGCCTCGGCAAAGCGATCGACCGGGACGATCTGGCGTGCCACCAGCCTGCCACCCTCATAGCTTTCCAAAGCAACCAGATGACACCAGACCAGGCTGTGCCCGAGCCGGATGGTCGCCCCGTCAAAGGTCTGCGGGCTTTCCGCCAGCCCCACGGGGCGCACATAGACGCGCGCGGCGCTCATCACGGTTCGGTGGCGAGCAGATAGGTCTGGCGCAGGTTGTCGAGCGGCTTGAGGCCATCATCGGTCTCGAGGTGCCACCAGGTCCAGCCGTTGCACGACGGCGCATTCTGCAGCAGCGCGCCGACCTTGTGGATCGATCCGCTATGCTCGCCCGAAAGCAGCGAACCATCGGCGCGGATCGTGGCGAAATGCTTGCGCGCCTTGTCGCACACCTTCGTGCCGACGGGCACATAGCCGGTCTCGACCAAGGTGCCGAAGGCGACGCGCGGCTGGCTCTTGGGCGACTGCATGGTCTTCAAGCCCGATTCATCGAGCGGTAGCGCGGCGGCGATGCGCTCTTCGGCGACCTCGCAATAGATGGGGTCGCGCTCGCAGCCGATCCAGTTGCGGCCGAGGCGCTTGGCGACCGCGCCGGTGGTGCCGGTGCCAAAGAACGGATCGAGCACGACATCGCCCGGATTGGTGCAGGCGAGCAGGATGCGATAGAGCAACGCCTCGGGCTTCTGCGTCGGGTGCGCCTTGGTGCCGCCGCGCTTCAATCGCTCCTGGCCGCCGCAGATCGGCAGCACCCAGTCGGAGCGCATCTGCAGCTCGTCGTTGAGCGTCTTCATCGCGCGATAGTTGAACGTGTATTTCGACTTCTCGTCGCGCGAGGCCCAGATCAGCGTCTCGTGCGCGTTGGTGAAGCGCGTGCCGCGGAAATTGGGCATCGGGTTGGCCTTGCGCCAGACGATGTCGTTGAGGATCCAGAAGCCCAGATCCTGCAGCGTCGCGCCGCAGCGGAAGATATTGTGATAGCTGCCGATCACCCAGAGCGAGCCGTCGGGCTTGAGGATCCGGCGCGCCTCGGTCATCCATTCGCGGGTGAAGCGGTCATAGGCGGCGAAGGTGTCGAACTTGTCCCAGTCGTTGTCGACCGCATCGACGCGGCTGCCCTCGGGACGGTAGAGATCGCCGCCGAGCTGCAGGTTATAGGGCGGATCGGCGAAGATCATGTCGACCGAGGCGGTGGGCAGGCGACGCATCTCCTCGATGCAGTCGCCCTTCAGGATCTGGTTGAGCGGCAGAGCCGGGCGCGGCGCGACCCGGGCGCGCGGCGGCGCCTTGAGAGTGCGCTTTGCAGGCGCAAGCATTTCGCCGATCTGAACCATATTAAACCCCCGCTAACCCCGTGGAACGAGGCCCTGAATGAGTCCTTGGCGACCATCGGTCAAGGCCAAAACCCTAGGGAATCCGGGTGTTCAAATGGTTAACGCAGGGTTTGCCATGCGGAACAAGATGAGTCCAAATCCACATGTTGAGTCCCGTTAACGAACCGGGACTCAACCACTGGTAGTGTTGCCGCGAAGACTCGCACCGTAAATTTTTTCGGTTCAGAGCAGACAGGCCTGCGCCACCGGAGCGAAGCTGCGGCGGTGGAGCGGCGTCGGACCGTGCGTTCGCAATGCCGCCAGATGCTCGGCGGTCCCATAACCCATGTTGCGATCCCAGCCGTAATGCGGGTGCTCGATCGCCGCCGCGCGCATCATCCGGTCGCGCTCCTGCTTGGCAAGGATGGAGGCGGCGGAGATGCATGGGTGCAGCGCGTCGCCCTTGACGATGGCCTGTGCCCTATAGTGCCATTTGGGCAGCCTGTTGCCATCGACGAGCACGTCGTGCGGCTCGCAGCCCAGCGCCTCGACGGCGCGTGTCATCGCCAGCATCGTCGCCTGCAGGATGTTGATCGCGTCGATCTCCTCGACGCTCGCCAGGCCGATGCCGAACGTGCAGCGCTCGC
>CAXRCQ010000129.1:0-3278 GCA_964228845.1 Blastomonas sp. | reverse complement strand
TGGATTCGGGGCTCCGGCTCGATTTCTTCGGCGACGAACTCGACACGATGCGCGCCTTCGATCCGGGCACGCAGCGCTCGACCGAGCGGGTCGAACGGCACATATTGCTGCCCGCCTCAGAAGTGCTGCTCGACGCCGACAGCATCAAGCGCTTCCGCAGCGCCTATCGCGAGGCGTTCGGCGCGAATGCCACCACCGATCCGCTCTATCAGGCGATCAGCGACGGGCGCAGGCTCGCCGGCATGGAGCACTGGCTGCCGATGATCGAGGAGCGGCTGGTGCCGCTGTTCAAGCATCTCGACGATGCCGACATTGTGCTGCGCGACGCGGGCGCGGATGCCGCCGCCGACCAGCGGTTCGAGAGCATCACGGATTATCACGCCAACCGCCAGCGCGGGAACGAGGACAAGGCGGGCAGCTATCGCCCGCTGAAGCCCTCGGCGCTCTATCTGGTGCCCAAGGAATGGCGCGCGGCCGAAGGCGAAACGCCTATCCATCTGGTCAGCAGCCATGACGAGCCCGAATCGAGCAAAGTGCTCGGCCTCGGCTATCGCACCGCGCGCGATTTCGGCGCGGAGCGTGCGCGCGGCGACAATGTCTATGCCGCTGCCGTAGCGCATATCGAGCAGCTGCGCGCCTCAGCCAGGGGCGCGATCATCGCGAGCTATTCGGAAGGATCGCGCAGCCGGTTGCTTGGGCTGCTCAAGGACCATGGCCTTGCGCGCATGGCGCTGGCGGACAGCTGGCAAGAGGCGCAGGGCCAGGCCGCTACCGGCATGGCATCGATGGTCGTGCTGCCGCAGGATCACGGCTTTGCCACCGACCGCTACGAGCTCCTGTCCGAACAGGATCTGCTCGGCGACCGGCTGGTGCGGCTGCGCAAGAAGCGCAAGTCCGCCGACGCGTTCCTCGCTGAACTGCAATCGCTCGCGGCGGGCGATCTGGTCGTGCATATCGATCATGGTATCGGCCGCTATGAGGGGCTGGTCTCGATCCCCGTCGGCAAGAGCCCGCACGATTGCGTCTGGCTGACCTATGCGGGCGGCGACACGCTCTATGTGCCGGTCGAGAATATCGACGTCCTCACCCGCTATGGCTCCGAAAGCGAGGGCGTCGCGCTCGACAAGCTGGGCGGCGAGGCCTGGCAGCGGCGGCGCGCCAAGCTCAAGGAACGCATCCAGGCGATCGCGGGCGAGCTGATGAAGACCGCAGCCGAGCGCGCGCTGCGCACCGCCGATGTCGCCGAGGTCGAACCGGGCGTCTATGCGAGCTTTGTCGACCGCTTCCCCTACGAGGAAACCGAGGACCAGGAGCGCGTCATCGCCGAGGTGCTCGAGGACCTCGCCTCGGGCAAGCCGATGGACCGGCTGGTCTGCGGCGATGTCGGCTTCGGCAAGACGGAAGTTGCGATGCGCGCTGCGTTCGTCGCCGCGATGTCGGGCATGCAGGTCGCGATCGTCGCACCGACGACGCTGCTCGCGCGCCAGCATTACACCAATTTCGTCGAGCGCTTTCAGGGCTTTCCGCTCAATATCGGTCGCCTCTCGCGGCTCGTCACTGCGAGCGAGGCCAAGGCGACGCGCGAGGGGCTGGCCAATGGCACCACCGAGATCGGCATCGGCACGCACGCGCTGCTCGCCAAGTCGGTCGAGTTCAAGCGGCTGGGCCTGGTCATCATCGACGAGGAACAGCGTTTCGGCGTGGTCCACAAGGAGCGGCTCAAGGCGCTCAAGGCCGATGTGCATGTGCTGACGCTGACCGCGACGCCGATCCCGCGCACGCTGCAGATGGCGATGAGCGGCCTGCGCGAACTTTCGGTCATCCAGACGCCGCCGGTCGACCGGCTCGCGGTGCGCACCTATGTAATGCCCTGGGACCCGGTGGTGCTGCGCGAGGCGCTGCTGCGCGAACATTATCGCGGTGGCCAGTCCTATTTCGTCGCGCCGCGCATCAGCGATCTCGACAAGCTGAGCGAATTCATCCGGGACGAGGTGCCCGAGATCCGCCACATCATGGCGCACGGCCAGATGGCCCCGTCCGATGTCGAGGAGCGGATGAGCGCCTTCTACGACCGCAAGTACGACGTGCTGCTGTCGACCACCATCGTCGAATCGGGCATCGACATTCCCAGCGCCAACACGCTGATCATCCACCGCGCCGACACCTTCGGCCTCGCCCAGCTCTACCAGCTGCGCGGCCGCGTCGGACGTTCCAAGACGCGCGCCTATGCCTATCTCACCACGCCGGAGAACCGCGTGCTGACCGAGACCGCGGACAAGCGCCTCAAGGTGCTGGGCGATCTCGATACGCTGGGCGCGGGCTTCCAGCTCGCCAGCCACGATCTCGACATCCGCGGCGCGGGCACTCTGGTCGGCGACGAACAGTCGGGCCATATCCGCGAGGTCGGGTTCGAGCTCTACCAGTCGATGCTCGAGGAGGCGATCCTGGAGGCCAAGGCGGGCGGCCTGTCGCTCGACCTGCCGCGCCAGAAATTCTCGCCGCAGATCACGGTCGATGCGCCGATCCTGATTCCGGAAGATTATGTGCCCGATCTGGCGGTGCGTATGGCGCTCTATCGACGCATGAACGACCTCACCAACCGCGGCGAGATCGAGGCCTTTGCCGCGGAAATGATCGACCGCTTCGGCCCGCTGCCCGATGCGACCAACAATCTCATCAAGCTGATCGAGATCAAGCTCAACTGCATCACCGCCTGCGTCGCCAAGATCGATGTCGGCGCGCGCGGGGCGCTGGTCAGCTTCCACAATGACAGCTTCCCCGATGTCCCCGGCCTGCTCGCCTATGTCGAGCGGCTCAAGGGCACCGCCAAGCTGCGCCCCGACCAGAAGCTGCTGATCCAGCGCGTGTGGAGCGATCCGGCCTCGCGGATCAACGGATTGATTCAGTTGTCGAAGGGCCTGGCGGGGATCGTGAAGAAAAGCGCGAAGGCGGGATAAGATGAAATAGCCCTCTCCCCTTCAGGGGAGAGGTTGGGAGAGGGGCAATGCACTGACGTGCACGCCATTCTCCCCCTCTCTGCTGCGACTAGGCGGCAAGCCGCCAAGTCTCGCTATCTCTCCCCTGAAGGGGAGAGAGCATTCCTTGCAAATTCCGCGAATACCTCCGCCTCCATCGCCTTGCCGCGCAGAAAGCCCTGGAAGTAATCGCACCCCTCTTCACGCAGCGCGGCAAGCTGCGCGTCGCTCTCCACCCCCTCGGCAATCACCTTGAGGTTGAGCGCCCTGGCCATCGCGATGATCGAGCGCACGATGATGCGA
>CAXRCQ010000128.1:0-2995 GCA_964228845.1 Blastomonas sp. | reverse complement strand
GCCCTGGCCAGCGGCGCGCTGCGGTGCGCGGCATCGAGCTCGTCCAGCCTGGCATGCTCGGCGAGCAGGATCACCGATCGCCCCAGATCGCGCCCGCGCGCCATGCAGTCGATCCAGGCGACCGAATAGGTCCAGTCGAGCGACTGCTCGAACAGGTGCAGCGCCGCATCGAGATCGCGCGCGCGCACGGTACGCTGGCGCATCCAGGCGGTCTCGATCCCGAGCATCCGGAAGCTCGCGCGCACGATCATTCCGGTCAGCCCCATCCCGCCGCAGGTCGCGGTGAACAGATCGGCATTCTCGGTCTTCGAGCAGCGCAGCACCCGGCCATCGCCAGGGTCGAGCTCCAGCCAGAGCAGATGGTCGCAGAACGAGCCTGCGCCATGATGGTTCTTGCCGTGCACGTCGCTGGCGATCATCCCGCCGATCGTCACCAGCCGCGTGCCCGGCGTGACCGGCACGAACCAGCCGCGCGGCACGAAGCACGCGACAAGATCGGACAGCAACACGCCCGCCTCGCAGACCAGCTCGCCGGTTGTCTCGTCGAAGGCGATCAGCCGGTCGAGCCGCCGCATGTCGATGGTGGCATCGGCGTTCATGCTGGCATCGCCATAGGATCGGCCATTACCGCGTGCGATGCTGCTGGGCAGCGGCGGCAGCGTGGCATGAAGCGTATCGGCGCTGCCCGGCTGCCAAATGGTGCAATCGCGCACCGGATAGCGCCCCCAGCCGCCCAGGGGTTCGACATGGGGCATCAGGCCTCTCCTGCCCCGGTGAAGACGAAGCGGCGATCGAGCCGGTATTTGACGACATAGCCGATCGCGAGCCCCGCCACCGCACCTGCCTCGCGCGCGAGATGGCTCTGCCAGATCAGCCAGGCGGCGCTCTCGAAACCCCAGAAGATCAGCGTGGTGACCACGCCGGTGGCTGCATAGAGACCGAATGTGCCAGCCTCTCCTGCCCGGCCATGGCGGGCTCCGGAGAAGATCCAGGTCTTGTCGAGCGCATATTTGACGACCAGCCCGACAAGAGTTCCGGCTGCCAGCGCGACCAGAAGGCCCCAGGGAAGGGCGGCGAGCACCACGCGCTGCGTCGCCAGATTTGCCAGTGTCGCGAGAATCGCAAAACCGGCATAGGACAGCACGAGCATGACCCCGGTCACGCCAGCGCCCCGGTAAGCGCAAGCAGGCCGACCAGCGCGCCGCAGGCAAGGCTGATCCGGTCGCGCATCGCAAACACCACCGGATCGTCGTGCATCTGTCCGCGATGCGTGAGCAATGCGACCCGGTTGGTCCAGAACAGCAGCACCAGGCACACGCCCCAGAGAAATTCGGGATAATGGTACAATTGCTGCACCGGCGCCGAATTGGCGTAAAGCGCGAGCACCAGCACCGACACCAGTCCCGATGACACCATGATATTGCCGACGATCGCCCGATCGTCGACGTGATAGCCGCGTCCGCTGGCAACGGCCTTGCCCGACGCCGCGCCATCGACCAGTTCGGCATAGCGTTTCACCGCGGCGAGCGAGAAGAAGAAGAAGGTCGAGAAGGCAAGCAGCCAGAGCGAGGAGGCAATGCCGGTCGCCGCGCTTCCCGCCAGCACGCGCAACGAATAGAGCACGGCGAGCGTGCAGATATCGATCATCGCCAGTCGCTTGAGCTTCACCGAATAGAGCACGGTGACCCCGGCATAGATCAGCAGCACCGCGAACAGCTGCACCCCGCCCGCCAGTGCGGTCAGCGCGCCTGCCGCGCCCAGCGCCGGGACCATCCAGGTGCCGTGGATCAGCCGCACCCGGCCCGAGGCGAACGGGCGCTGGCACTTGCGCGGATGCGCGCGATCCGCCGACAGGTCGAGCAGGTCGTTGAGGATATAGGTCGCCGATGCCACCAGGCTGAACGCGACAAAGGCGAGCACCGCCTGCAGCGCGGTCATCAGGTCAAGCGCATGCGCCGCCAGCATCGGCAGGAAGACGAGCACGTTCTTGAGCCATTGGTGCGGGCGCATGGCGTCGAGATAGTCGCGGATTCCGGCGCGTCGCGCCGGCAGGTGCGTCGCATCGGCGACCAGTGCCTCGACCCTGGCCTGGAACGCCCTGCTCGGATTGATCGTGACGGCGGCGGCCGCGCCTTGCCAGACGGCAAAATCGGCAGGGGCATCGCCGATATAGCTATAACCTGCAGGTCCGAATTTCTCCTCGAGCAACCGCGCCTTTGCGCTGCCGGTCAGGTTGACGCCATCGCATGATCCATAGGCGCAATCAAACAGCCCCAGATGTCCGGCCACGGCATCGGCCATGTCCTGCGTGGCGCCAGTGACCAGCGCCACCCGACCGCCGCGTTCGCGCCAGTGCTCGATCATCTCGATCACTTCGGGATTATAGGGCAGCCGCGCCGGATCAATCCGGCTGATCTCGCCCAGCTTCTGCTTGAGCGCAACCCGCCCCCGCGCCAGCGTGCGTGCCGCTTCGAGCGGCGTCTTCCACTGGACCGACCAGGCAAGCCAGAAATTCTCGAGCAGGCTGTCGGTTCGGATCAGTGTATCGTCAAGATCGACCACCAGCGTCAGCTTGGCAGGATTCCAGTTCGCAATGCTCATTCCCGCCCCCCTTGCCTGATCCGGTTCAGGCATTTCCGGCTGACGAGCCGTCCTATATGCACCACTCCTTAAATATGGTTAACGCTTTGCTGCCACGGCCACCGTTCAGCGCCGGCTGCACGGCATTTCGCAATTTGACCTTGCCTGTCGGCTGGCTTACGGCACCAGCCACTCGAGAGCAGGGCATGGAGCTTATCCTGACATGAAGATCGCGATGATTGGTTCGGGCTATGTCGGCCTGGTATCGGGTGCCTGTTTTGCCGATTTCGGCCATGACGTGGTGTGCGTCGACAAGGACCCGGCGAAGATCGATTCGCTGCTGGCAGGGGTGATGCCGATCTACGAGCCGGGGCTTGAAGGGCTGGTGTCGGCCAATGTGAAGGCGGGGCGGCTG
>CAXRCQ010000127.1:0-5161 GCA_964228845.1 Blastomonas sp. | reverse complement strand
CGAGATCGAGCGCAGGCCGCTGGCCGTGCCGGTGGCGGATCCGGCATCCGAGTGAGGAAAGGTTATCTCGCGGCGGCCCTCGGTTTCCCCGCCGCACTGACGAGCGGAACGGCGGCGGCCGAGACACGGCTGCCGCCGATCACCGTCACAGCGCCCGCACAGGCGGGCCGCGTGCTGCCGCCGCAGACCGTGGTCACGCCGGACGAGCTGGTCGATCGCCAGCCGCGCAGCCTTGCCGACGTGCTGCGCGGCGTGGCCGGGGTCACCGTCCGCGCCAATTCGCGCGGCGAGACCGTGGCGCGCATTCGCGGCGCGGAGGAACGCCAGACCCAGGTGTTTCTCGACGGCGCACCGCTTGCGGTACCGTGGGACGGGCGCGTCGATCTGGGTCTGCTGCCCGCTGGACTCATCGGCGATGTGCGGATCACCAAGGGGGCCGCACCGATCGAATATGGCACCAACACCGTCGCGGGCGTGGTCGATTTCCAGACGCGGCAGAGCGCGCAGGGCAGCTTCGCGCATGCCGAGGCGGGCAGCCTGGGCTCGGGCAGCGCCTCGGTAGTTGTCGCTGAACGGATCGGCGCGCTCGAGGCGACATTGGCAGCGGGCGGAATCACCCGCGATGCCGAACCGCTCGCTGCCCCCCTCCCCTTCAGCCAGGCCTCGCGCAGTCGCCGCACCAACAGCGATCTCGATGCCGCCAGCTTCTTCGCGGCCCTCGGAACCGAGCAGGGCGATCTTCGGCTGCGCGCCTCGCTGCTGCACCTGTCGGCCAAGCGCGGCATCGCGCCCGAATCCGACCGACCGCCCGAGGCGGGCACGCGCTTCTGGCGCTATCCCGATATCGCGCTGACCCAGGCCACGCTCAATCTGGGCCTGACCCTCGGCAACCATGCCGAGCTGCTCGCAACCGGCTGGCACCAGGATTTCAGCCAGCGCATCGCGCAATATCGCAGCGTCAGCTATGCCGCGCTGCGGCGAACGCAGGACGATGACGACAGCACCACGGGCGGGCGGATCACGCTCGCGCACCGGCTGGGGCCGCTCGACCTGCGCTGGGCGGCATCGGCGCAATCGAGTACGCACCGTCAGGTCGAGACCGATTTCCCCTCAGGCGTCGCAGGACCACGGCTCAAATACCGGCAGAACCTCCACAGCATCGGAGTCGAGGCGGACGCCCAGCTCGCCCAGGGCATCCGCGCGACGCTGGGCGCAGCCTATGATGCGGTGAACAATCCGCTGACCGGCGACAAGCCACGCCAGCCCTCGCTCGGTGCCGGAGCCTTTTCCTCCGCGCTGAAGTTCGATTTGGGCCCCGGCGCACTGCTGACGCTGAGCGGCGGCAGGCGCACGCGCTTCCCCACCGCGCGCGAGCTGTTCGGCGAGGCGCTCGGCCGGTTCGCAATCAATCCCGACCTCCGCCCCGAACAGGCCTGGCTCGCCGATGCCGAGCTGCGGCTGTCGCGCGAGGGTTTCGCGCTCACGCTCAACCCATTCCTGATCCGATCAGAGAATACGCTGGCCCAGCGCGTGCTCGCCGACGGCCGCCGCCAGCGCTTCAACCTTTCGGGCGCGACCAGCTTCGGCATCGATGCGAAACTGGCGCGCGACCTCACCGAAACGCTGCGGTTCGAGCTGTCGGGCACGATGCTGAGCGCACGTGCCGATGCGGGCAGCGCGGCGGTGCGCCGTCTGCCCCAGCGGCCGAGCTTCGAGGCGCAGGCGGTGATCGACTGGAATGTGCCCGGACGGTTCGATCTGCGCGCCGAGCTGCGCGCGATCGGCGAGGCGATCGACCTCGATGCTGCCGGCCAGCGGGTCGATCTGCCCGCTGCGGCCGAAATCGCCCTGCGCGCGGCCGTCCCGCTCGTACGAATGGGCAGGCACGATCTGATGCTGACATTCGCAGTCGATAATCTCACCGATGCGCAGATCTTCCCGCAGGCCGGATTGCCCTCGCCCGGCAGGCTGTGGCGGGTGGGACTGCGGTTCGATTAAAACCGCAACGCCCGTTCAGCCAGGCTTGTCGAGCATGAAATACAGCGCAGCGACCAGTGGCACGGTCGCGATCAGTCCCCAAAAGAGCCAGCGGCGCGCCAGTGCGCGATAGGCCTCGGGAACCTCGCCGCCATCCTGGAAGGCGCGCGCCATCCGCGCCTGGCGGATCTGGATCGGGATCAGCAAGCCGAGCCAGATGACGCCCGCCGCGACAAAGCTGATCTGGCTCCACAGCAGCCACCCGGGGCCGGGAAAGTCATAGCGCGCCTCGTACATCGCGCCATAGCCGCCGACGATCGTCAGCACGATGCCCGGCACCGTAAGTCCGAAATCGGTGCCCGTAACCATGCGCTGACCGAAGCCGATGATCGGTGCGCTCCTCGTGCGATCGGCGAAAACCTTCCACACCGCTGTCACCGTGATGTTGCCCAGCAGCAGGATGACACCCAGAACGTGCGCGAACTTGTAGATCGAAAATGCCGTCATCGCCCCGCCCCGGATCGCTGGCGCGCCAGCCTTGTCCCCGGATGGTAGCCATTAGAACCGCCTCTGTCTGCGAGAATCTGTCAACCTTTCGTGACACCGAATGGCTCCGATGGGTCATAGCCTTGATGGAGATGATTGCGTGAGTGGCATCAATCTGGTCTATGTTGCGCGCGAGGGAGTGTTCGATGCCCGACCGGGAACCACTGATTGATCGCAAATTCGCCAGCCGGGTCGACTGGAACCTGTTGCGCACCTTTGTCGATATCGTGCGCGCGGGCGGCATTGGCGCGGCGGCGCGCAAGCTCAACCGCCAGCAGCCCAGCATCAGCGCGGCGCTGAAACGGCTCGAGGATCATGTCGGCACCGTGCTGCTGATCCGTACCGCCACGGGCGTCGAGATGACCGCGGCGGGCAAGGCGATGATGGCGCTGTGCGAGGACATGCTCGAGTCCGCACGAATGATGCCACACCAGATCGCGCAGGCGACCAAGCGCGTCGAAGGCTTTGTCCGCATCCAGATCGTCTCGGGACTGATCTCGCCCGAATTCGACGAGGCGATCGCGAGCTTCCACCGCCGCAACCCCGACATCCATATCGAGATCCGCGTCTCGCCCTGGCGTCAGGTGCTCGATGCGCTCGAACAGGGCGAGGTCGAGATCGGAGTGAGCTATGACAGTGCGGTGCGCGGCGGGCTGATGTACGAGCCGCTGCTGATCGAGCGCCAGCAGCTCTATTGCGCGCGCTCCAGCCCGCATTACGGCCATCGCTACAGCCGCCTCACCGATCTCAAGGCCGAGCATTTCGTGCTGACCGGCGACGACGAGATCGAGCTGATCACCAATCTCAGGCGCCGCAACGGCCTGGGGACCAAGGTCAGCGGGATGGCCGAGGACATCAACGAGGCGCAGCGGCTGGTCCGGCTGGGGGTCGGAATCGGCTTCCTGCCCGTGCCCGCGGCAGAAGAGGATGTCGCCAAGGGACGGCTCTGGCCGATGCTCTATGCCGATATCGAGCCGGCTTATGACATCTATCTGCTCGCCCGCACCGATCCGGCGCGCGATACCGCGACGCAGCTCTTCTGGGACGAGGTCTTTCGCCGGGTGCGCGCCATGCGTGAGGCATAGACAGGATTGATGGCTTTCATCGCATTTTTGTATCTCCCCGTATGATGCAGTGCAGCGCAGACTTTCGGCATTGCCGGAGTTCTGCGATGACGCTCAAGGACAGGATTTTCAATCACATCCCACCCGCGATGATCGCGATGGTTCTGCTGTTCTGGGCTCTTGCGCCCAAGTCGGTCACCGACCTGCCCTGGATGGTGGTCGCGACCAGCGCGGGCATCACCATCACCATCCTGCTGCTGGAATTCGTGCATGAACGCCATGCCGGCTGGAGGATGAACTGGCAGGAATTCCGTACCGACCTGTTCTACAACATCCTGATCTCCACCGTGATCGCCTGGATCGTCTATCTGGTCGGCGAAATGCCGTTGCTGGCGGCCAAGCAGGCCCTGGGCATCAGCACAGACTGGGCAGCGTCCCTGCCCTGGCTGCTGCAGGTGATGCTGATCATCGTCGTTCACGAATTCGGCCAGTACTGGATGCATCGGCTGATGCACAATGTGACGCCCTTCTGGCTGACGCACGCGCCGCATCACCACATCACGCAGCTCAATGCGGGCAAGGGCGCGGTTGGCAATCCGATCGAGCTGGTGCTGATCGGCCTCAGCGCCGTTGCGCTGTTCGATTTCCATCCCACCGCCTTCTTTGCCGCCTTCAACACGCTGACCGTCATCGCGACCTTCGCGCATGCCAATGTAAAGGCCGATCCGCCGATCTGGTATTCCTTTGTCTTCACCACGATCCGCCACCACAGCCTGCACCATTCTACCGATTACGAGTCCACGCGCTGCAATTATGGCAATTCGCTGATCCTGCTTGACCGCATCTTCGGGACCTACAAGGAAGGCGAAGGCGTGCTGGTCGGCCAGGACGACCGCAAGCGGCTGACCATCTGGGAACAGACGATCTTCCCCTTCGTGCCGCTGATCGAGCGCTGGAAGGCGCGCCGGAGCCGTAGCGGCGGGACGAGCGCTCCGGCATGATCGACCTGCGCGCCAGGCGGATCGACGCGGCGCGCGATGCGCTGGGCCAGGGCGACCTGCAGGCGACGCACAGACTCGCGGCCTCGCTGATCCAGGACGATCCGCGCGATGCCGAGGGGCATTTCCTGCTTGGGGTGACGCTGGCGGATGCCGGGCAGATCGCCCCTGGACTTGCCAGCCTGGAGCGCGCGGTGGCGCTCGACCCACAGGGCGAATATCGCGCGCAACTCGCCAAGCTCTATGCGATGGTCCGGCGCGGGGGCGATGCAGCCATAGTGCTCGAACAGGCCGAGGCCGCGCTGCCCGCCGACGCGCTGAGCCGCGATACCATGGGCTGTGTTTATGCGCGGCTGGGCAATCACCATGCCGCACTCGGGCATTTCCGCGAGGCGGTGCGGCTGCAGCCCTATGTCACCGAATATCGCTACAACCTCGCCGTCACGCGCAACTTTCTGGGCCGTGTCGACCAGGCCGAGGCCGCGCTCGAAGCGCTGATCGCCATGGCGGGCGACCATGCCCGCGCGCACCATCTGCTCGCCAGCCTGGGCAAGCAGAGTGCGCAGAAGAACCATG
>CAXRCQ010000126.1:0-14997 GCA_964228845.1 Blastomonas sp. | reverse complement strand
GTGTCCTTCGGCGATCATCATTATGCTGCCTAGCGCGATATCCTTGCTGCGCGCGGGGTAGCGCAGGGCTTGGTGCAATGCCGCCAAGCTGCAGCCGCTTGTTACTGCCAGAGCTGGCAGATTGTCCTGCATCATTATTATCCATCCATAATGAATATTAATGTCGCTTGATGGGCGGCGTGGAAGTGATATTCAATCTGGGGCCTTAAGTTGCGATCTCGAAATGCAGAATTGACCGATGCGCAGGCGCGGTTGTCTGATCAGAGAGGAACTGCAGATGAGATATCGAAAAATTCTCGCCGCTTTTGCGCTGGGGGCTTTGTTCTCGGTCACCGCTGCCGCGCAATCCGGCGCGGATGACGACGAAACCATTGTCGTCACCGGGACCCGCATGACGCGGGGGCAGGCGTTCGAGATGGCGCGGCGCTATACGCGGGCGGTTCTCGCGGTGCCCCAGGCCGACCAGAATGCGCGCTGGGCAGAGCCGCTGTGCGTCGGTGCCATCGGATTACGTCCGGAAGTGGCGGTACCGCTGATCGACCGGATCGAAGCCACGGCGCGCGATATCGGGGCACGCGTGGCCCGCGGCGAGTGCGCTCCCAAGGTGCTTATGATGTTCGTTCAGGACAGCGATGCCGCCTTTGCCATGTTCGAGCAGAAGCGGCCGGACCTGCTGCAGACATCAACCAAGGACCAGCGGCGTACGCTATCGCAGCCCGGCTGGCCGGTGCGCTGGTTCTACGGACAGGTGATCGAAGGGCTCGGTGGGCGAGGTGCTTCGCCCAATGCATCGGGCCTGGCGCAGGCTCCAGGGGCCCTGATGGACCTGCCGGTGCTCAATGAGGGAGCAATCAGCCGGATCAACAGTCCTGCCCAGCTCAGCATCAAGGGCGTCACCATTCTGGTCGATGTGCCGCGCGTGTCGAACGTCTCGTTCGATGCCCTGAGTGACTATCTGGCCTTCGGCATCCTCTCGCGGACGCGCCTTGATGCATCGCCGGATGCGAGCAGCATAGTGTCGCTGTTTCAGGTGGCGGCGCAGGGGAGGCCGGCAGGCATGACCGATCTCGACCGCGCCATGCTGAAGGCGCTCTACAAGATTCCGGTAAACCGCAGTGCTGCGGTCCACCGCTATCAGATGGCCAGCGAGATGGTGAAGGAGATCGCGGCGGTCCAGTAATCTTCCAAGGCCGGCTGATGGCCGGGGAGGCGGCGCGCCTGCCCCGGCCGATACCGCTTCAATCCTCGACCGGGCTTGACTGGAGCTGGATATAATTGTGGATGCCCATGCGCTCGATCAGGTCGAACTGGGCCTCGATCGTGTCGACATGCTCTTCCTCGCTCTTGAGGATATAGGCGAGCAGGTCACGCGTGCCATAGTCGCGGACGCTCTCGCAATAGGCGATGCCTTCCTTGAGCAACGGGATCGCCTCGTTCTCGAGCGCGAGGTCGGCCTTGAGGATTTCCTCCACCGTCTCGCCGATCTTGAGGCGGCCGAGCAGCTGGAAATTGGGCAGGCCGTCGAGGAAGAGGATGCGGTCCGCCAGCTTGTCGGCGTGCTTCATCTCGTCGATCGATTCCTCGTACTCGTATTTGGCGAGCTTGTTGATGCCCCAGTTGGCCAGCATCTTGGAATGCAGGAAATATTGGTTGATCGCCGTCAGCTCGTTCTTGAGCGCGTCGTTGAGATATTCGATGACCTTGGGGTCGCCCTTCATGATGATGCTCCTGTAATCGCCCATGCCCGTCCCAGGCAGATGGCGGAATTTCGATCAGGGGCACAGAATAGCGACAATCCTTCCGTTTGGAAAGATTGTGAAGGGCGGGAAAATATTGATTTTTATAGGGAATTTGCTTGGCTATTGCTAGGCGGTCGCAGTTTCCCGGCTGATAATGCTTTGCGCAAACGACAGGCACTGGCCGCATTTCGGACGCCGACCGAGACGGGCGTAAACCTCTGCCGGACGGGCCGCGCCATCGCGCAGGGCGTCCTTCAGATCCTGTTCCCGAATCGCATTGCAGATGCAAACAACCATGCGTCTCTCCTGTTCGCAACCAGATAGCGATATTGAGAACGCATCGCAACAGTCTTTTTGCGATTCTATCGCAAACGCATCGGCTGCCGCTTCCTGCGGGCGAGCGAGCGCCAGAGCCATTCGGCGGGGCCAAAGCGGTAGCGCTGCAGCCAAGGCTTGGACCATGCCAGCATGATTCCCCACGCTGCGAAGACGAACAGCATCGCGGTCGCGCGGTTGATCTGTCCGAACAGGCCAAATCCCCAGCCGTAAAACACGAAGGTCATCAGCAGACTGGTGCCGAGATAGTTGCTGAACGCGGCGCGTCCGGCGGCCGCAACCCGGGCGATCAGCGGACTTTCGCGGTGCTGCACGACCAGCCACAGCAGGGCCGCCGCCCAGCCCACGGTCAGAATCACGCGAAAGGGGAAGGAAAAGCTGAAAAACGCGCCGAAGGTGATGACCGTGTCGAAGCCGCTCATCATCACCCATGCAGCCAGCGCGATCATCGGCGGCAGACCGATCAGGAACGCGCGCGTCGCGATGCTTGCGTAGATGGCTGGGGCCCATAACCCCAGGATGAAGCCGCTCTTCAGCATCGCCATGCCCAGCAGCATCATGCCCAGCGTATCGAGCGTGAAGAAGAATAGCGTGCTGACCAGCGTATCCGGGAACAGCGCCAGATGGTGCTGCACGATCGTGAGCCAGCCGCTGCGGTAGATCTTGAGGCTTTCGGCAATGTCGTCGGTGCCGGGCTTGCCGAAGCTCGCCAGCATCTCCTGCGTGCCCTTGATCATTGCGGGATTGGCGCCGGGTTCTGCCGCCTGGATCGCCTGCCACCAGCCGCCGCCCACCAGAACGAGCGTAAGGAGGAAATAGAGCCCGTAGAAAATCGCCGCCCAGCGCAGCAGCTGCTTCACGTCCTTGTTCACGAAGAACAGCGCGAGCGTGCCGCAGATCGCATAGGGCACCAGAATGTCGCCCCACCAGAGCAGGATGAAGTGCGCGGCCCCGATCACGAACAGCCATGCCATGCGATTGAGGTGCACGCTGCGCGGGTTCTGGCCCGCCGCTTCGGCCCGCTGGATGACCAGCAGCATGCTCGCACCGAACAGCACGCTGAACAGCCCGCGCATCTTGCCATCGAAAAGCACGAAATTGACTGCCCACACACCCGCGTTGAGCGGATCGGTGCCGCCCCAGGCCGCCGGATTGACATAACCGGCATCGGGCATCGCAAAGCCGACAATGTTGAGCAGCAATATGCCCATCACGGCAAAGCCGCGAATGGCGTCGAGCGATAAATGTCGATCGGTCTGCGTCACGGCGCTGCCCCCTGTTGACGGCCGCCACGTCGGCATGGGCCGGTCCCGTACTGATGTACCATGCTGGGCATGGGCTGCAATGGCTGAAGGGATAGGGGGCGGACCCCGCTGGCGCGAACATCAGGCTCTGATGTCCCGGTTTTGCCGGCGCGCCGGGGGTGGTGATACTCGGTAAGCTGGGCGGTCCATTCGCGAGGGCGTGACCGGACCATCTGGTCTGCCAGCAAACCGTCCGGTCCAGGGGAAGGCGCGGAAATCACCCCGAGATAGGGCAAAATTGGGCACATCGAGGCGGTTCCAAGGGTCGATTCCGGCTGTCAAACAAGCTCTGACACGCTTTTTGGACCGGTTGGTCGATTTCGGGATGGTTAATGGACCATCCGGATCAGATGCACCCTCGGAAAATCCCTTGCTACCGGAACGGTCGGTCCAGGCGCAATCGTTAGAGATCCGGCAATATTGGTTAACGGATAGATCGGGCTGATTTATCTTTCGTTAAGAATTTCAGGCGGAGAAAATAGTTCAATATAGACAAGGAATTACGGCATTATCCTCCTGGCCCTTCGAGATGCGTGCCGGAGCTTGCGGTGCTGGACGAGATTTTTCGGTTGTGGACCGGTCGTTCCATTAGGACGATCTTAACCCCGGGTTACCGAAAGATGACCGTCCGTCGACCGAATGTTGCCGATCGGTTAACGCCTTTCGGTTGAAGGTTAACGGAGTTTGAACCCTTTCTGGCAGGATTTGCGCGGCTGATCGGGTCGTTCGGCCTGTCTGATTGGCCGCAATCGGACCGGTTCTTGACAGCCCGGTACCGGCCGCTAGACTGCTTGGTCTATGCTAGCCTTTTTGCTTGATCCTGCGGCGCTTTCGGGCGCGGATAATGCGTCTTCGGACATGCACCCCACCCGGCAGCGGTTGATCAGCGTGGCCACGCGCCTCTTCCAGCAGCGCGGCTATCATGCGATCGGGCTGGCGGAAATTCTGGCGCTCTCGGAGACGCCCAAGGGGTCGCTCTATCACCATTTTCCAGGCGGCAAGCCCGAACTTGCCGAGGCCTGTGTCACGCGCATCGCGGACTCTTCGCTACGCGCGATCGATCAGCTTTCGGCGAGCGGGCTTGATATGATTGGTTTTTTGCGAAAGCTTTCAGAGGGGCCTGCTACCTGGCTGCAGCGGACAGACTGGCTTGACGGGTCTCTGCTCGCGGTGATCGGGCAGGAACAGGGCGGTGCCAATGGCCCGCTCGCCGAGGCGGTCCGCATCGCCTATCAGCGGATCGAGATGCGGCTTGCGCGCTGGCTGATGGCCGAAGGGGTCGCCGTCGCCCGCGCGCGCGACATGGCCGCGACGATCATCGCCGCGCAGGAAGGCGCATTGGTACTCGCCCGCAGCCGGCATGATGCAGCTCCGGTGACGCTGGTGACCGACATGCTTTGTGTCATGGTGGATCGCGGATAGCCCGGTTTTCCGGTGTTTTCTGGCGAGTAGACAGATCGGTCTACTGCCAAATCCAGCCGGTCTAGCCGCCAGACAGCCGATCGGTAACGCCGCAGCCTGCGGGCACGAAACAGGACGGACAGACAAGCCGAAGGAGAGCGATCATGACCATCGAGACAGTGCGAACCCCGGACGAGGCCTTCGCCGAGGTGCCGGACTTCGACTACCCCGTGCACTATGCCGATGATCTGCCCGGCTATGAAGGCCTGCGCGCCGCCTGGATCGATGCCGGGCCGGGCGACGCCGATCGCACCTTTCTATGCCTGCATGGCGAGCCGAGTTGGTCGTTCCTCTATCGGCGGATGATCCCCGTCTTCCTGGAAAGCGGGGCGAGGGTGGTGGCACCCGACCTTTATGGTTTCGGCCGGTCGGACAAGCCGGTGCGGCAGCAGGATTACAGCTGCGACTTTCACCGCAATCATCTGCTGCGGCGGGTCGAACGGCTCGATCTGCGGAACATCACGCTGGTGGTGCAGGACTGGGGCGGTCTGCTCGGGCTGACGCTGCCGGTGGACGCGGGGTTTTCAGCGCGCCTGTCGCGGCTGATCGTGATGAATACCGGGATCGGTCAGGGCGAGAGCCCCGGGCCTGGCTTCGACGCGTGGAAGAATTATGCGCTGTCCACGCCGGATCTTCCGGTGGGGCGGATCATCGCACGCGGAACGCCCCATCTGACCGAGGCCGAGATCGCGGCCTATGACGCGCCCTATCCCGGGCCGGAATACAAGGCCGGCGCTCAGGTCTTTCCCGCACTGGTGCCGATCAGCCCCGATATGCCGGGGGTGGAGCATGGTCGGGCAGCGGCGCGCTTCTGGTCCGAGACCTGGTCGGGACAGAGCTTCATGGCTGTCGGCGCGGCTGACCCGGTGCTCGGCCCCGAACCGATGGCGCGACTTCGCTTGCTGATCCGGGACTGCCCTGCACCGATGATCATTCCCGATGGCGGCCATTTCGTGCAGGAATGGGGGGAACAAATTGCCCGCGCCGCGCTTGCAAGCTTTGGTGACTTGCCGCCCGCCTGATCGAGAGAGGACCATTGATGACCGACACTGCCGCCACCCGCCGCATGCGCGCCAGCGACTTCGACCCGCATATTCTCGAGATTTTCGACGGCTATGTGCACGGCAAGCTCAGCAAGCGCGAGTTCATCAGCCAGGCGGGGCGTTATGCTGCGGCTGGGGTGACGGGTGCCATGATCCTGAGTCAGCTCAGCCCCGATTACGCGCTGGCGCAGCAGGTGGCACCCGACGATCCTGCGATCCGCACCGAGCGGGTCGAATACAAGAGCCCCGAGGGCCATGGCACGGTCAAGGGGCTGATGGCCTGGCCCGCCAGCGCGAAGGGCAAGCTGCCTGCCGTGCTGGTGGTTCACGAAAATCGCGGGCTCAACCCGTATATCGAGGATGTCGTGCGCCGGTTGGCCAAATCGGGCTATCTCGCGCTCGGGCCTGACGGCTTGACGTCACTCGGCGGATATCCCGGCACCGATGACGAGGGCCGCGCGATGCAGGCCTCGCTCGATCCGGCCCGATTGATGGAAGATTTCTTCGCCGGGTTCGAATATCTGCGTGCGCACAAGAACAGCACCGGCAAGGTCGGGGTTACCGGCTTCTGCTATGGCGGCGGCGTCTGCCATGCGCTCGCGGTGGCCTATCCCGATCTCGCCGCTGCGGCGCCCTTTTACGGTCGCCAGGCCAAGCCGGAGGAAGTGCCCGCGATACAGGCGCCGCTGCTGATTCATTTTGCCGAGAAGGACGAGCGGGTGAACGCGACCTGGCCCGCATACGAGGCTGCGCTCAAGGCAAACGGCAAGACCTATCAGGCGCATTTCTATCCCGGCACGAGCCATGGCTTCCACAACGACACGACGCCGCGTTACGACGAGGCCGCGGCCAAGCTTGCCTGGGATCGCACGCTCGCGCATTTCGGCCAGTATCTGAAAGCCTGACCCGCAACATCAGCCGCCGCTTGGACAATGTGTCACATTGTGGCTATCCTTCTCGTGTCATAGGGACATGACAGTCGCAGGCCACCGGACCGGAGCTTTGCCGGTGGTCGAGGATTTGCGGCGGAGCGAGACGGGAGATCGCGCCGATGTTCGACGGTTTTGACGCGCTGCTGCTGGCGCGGATCCAGTTTGCCTTCACGGTGAGCTTTCACTTCATCTTTCCGGCCTTTTCGATCGGGCTCGCCAGCTATCTGGCGGTGCTCGAAGGGCTGTGGCTGAAGACCAACGACAGCACCTATCTCGACCTGTTCAAATACTGGCGCAAGATATTCGCGATCGCCTTTGCCATGGGCGTCGTCTCGGGCATCGTCATGTCCTATCAGTTCGGTACCAACTGGTCGGTATTCTCCGACAAGACCGGCCCGGTGATCGGCCCGCTGATGGCGTACGAGGTGCTGACGGCGTTCTTCCTGGAGGCCGGGTTCCTCGGCGTCATGCTGTTCGGCATGGACAAGGTGGGGCGCAAGCTGCACTTCACCGCGACGCTGATGGTTGCGGTCGGCACCTTCATCTCGGCCTTCTGGATCCTCAGCGTCAACAGCTGGATGCAGACGCCCGCCGGGCATCTTGTCGCAGAGAACGGCCAGTTCGTTCCGGGCGAAAGCTGGCTGGCGATCATCTTCAACCCCAGCTTCCCCTATCGCCTGGTGCACACCGTGATGGCGGCATACCTCACCACCGCGTTCGTCGTGGGGGCGGTCGGGGCGTTTCATCTCCTCAAGAACAAGGCCGATCATCGCGCGCGCCGGATGTTCTCGATGGCGATGTGGATGGCCGCCTTGGTTGCGCCCTTGCAGATTTTCGCGGGCGACATGCACGGGCTCAACACGCTCGAGCATCAGCCGGCCAAGGTCATGGCGATGGAGGGCCATTATCAGAGCCACCCCGATGGAGCGCCGCTGATCCTGTTCGGTATTCCGAACAGTGCAGAGCAGCGCGTCGATTATGCGATCGAAATTCCCAAGGCGTCTTCGCTGATCCTCAAGCATGATCTCAATGCGCCGCTCAAGGGGCTCGATACCGTTCCCGAAGCCGAGCGCCCGCCGGTGGGCATGGTGTTCTGGGCGTTTCGGGTGATGGTCGGCATCGGCTTCGCGATGCTCGGAATCGGCTTGTTCAGCTTGCTCGCCCGCGCGCGTGGCAAGCTCTATGACTGGTCCTGGCTGCACCGGTTTGCCATTCTGATGGGGCCATCGGGCTTTGTTGCGGTCATCGCGGGCTGGATCACCACCGAGGTCGGTCGCCAACCCTATACCGTGTACGGCCTGCTGACGACCGCGGACAGCGTCTCGCCGCTGGCTGCGCCTGCGGTCGGGGCCTCGCTGCTGGCGTTCATCGTCACCTATTTCATCATGTTCGGTGCGGGCACGCTTTATATCCTCAAGCTGATGAGCAAGCCGGCCACCGGGCACGAGGAAGCCGCCGCATCGGGTCCGCTGCGCAGCGCGGGCATCACGCCCGCGTCCGCCGACAGCACGCAGCGCGGCCGCAGCGGCACGATGATGGAGGAGGGCGCATGACCATGGACCTTACCATCATCTGGGCGTTCATCATCGCCTTTGCCGTGTTCGCCTATGTCGTGATGGACGGGTTTGACCTCGGCATCGGCATCATCTTTCCGGCGCTGGGGCGCGGCGCAGAGCGCGACAAGGCGATGAACTCGGTCGCCCCGGTCTGGGACGGCAACGAGACCTGGCTCGTGCTGGGCGGGGGAGGGCTGCTCGCCGCGTTCCCGCTCGCCTATGCGATCATCCTGCCCGCGATCTATCCGCCGATCATCGCGATGCTGCTGGGACTCGTCCTGCGCGGGGTGGCGTTTGAGGGGCGCTGGCGCGATCCCAATCACCAGCCTTTCTGGGATTTCGCCTTTACCGCAGGCTCGTTCGTCGCCGCCTTTGCGCAAGGGGTGACGCTGGGCGCGCTGCTGCAGGGCGTCGAGGTCGAGGGGCGCGCCTATGCGGGCGGGTGGCTCGACTGGCTCAGCGCCTATTCGGTGCTGACCGGCATCGGCACGGTGATCGGCTATGGCTTGCTCGGTTCGACCTGGCTGATCATGAAGACCGAAGGCCCGGTGCAGGACCATGCCTTCCGGATGAGCTGGAAGCTGTTTCCCGCGACGCTGCTCGCCCTTGGCGCGGTCAGTCTCTACACGCCATTTCTGGAGGCCGAATATTTCGCGCGCTGGTTCACCTTCCCGAGCGTGCTCTTCTCGGCCCAGGTGCCGCTGCTTGTCGCGGTGATCGCCTTCCTGTTGTTCCGCGCGCTGCAGAAGCGGCACGATTACGCGCCTTTCCTGCTCACCTTGGCGCTGTTCCTGCTCGGCATGATCGGGCTGGGCATCAGCATGTTCCCCTATGTCGTGCCCGACGAGGTGACGATCTGGGACGCAGCGACCCATCCCAGCAGCCAGCTGTTCATGCTGGTCGGCACGCTGTTCATCGTCCCGCTGATCATTGGCTATACGGCATGGGCATACTGGGTGTTTCGCGGCAAGGTGGGGGATGAGGGCTATCATTGATGCTCGGCAATAGCGACAATCCGGACCGCGGCGACCAGCGCCCCCTGGCCGAGCGTCTCGGCTGGATGGTCGCGCTCTGGCTGATCTCGGTGGGAGTCGTCGGGACGGTTGCCTATGCCATCAGATGGTGGATAAACGGCTGACCCCCAACGCGAGTCCGCCGCTCCATGTCGACCAAAAAACATTATATCAGCGCCAACTCCCTGCTCGAGGACAGCTATCGCCTCGCGATGCAGGTGATCGAGAGCGGCTATCAGCCGACGCATATCGTCGGCATCTGGCGCGGCGGTGCACCGGTGGGCATCGCGGTGCAGGAACTGCTCGAATATCATGGCGTTGATGCCGATCATATCGCCATCCGCACCGCGAGCTATTACGGCATCGACCAGCAGAGCAAGGATGTGCGCGTCTATGCTCTGGGCTATCTGATCGACACCTTGAGCCCCGAGGACCGGCTGCTGGTGGTCGATGACGTGTTCGACAGCGGCAAGTCGATCCAGGCTTTCATCCACGAGCTCGCCGCCAAGTGCCGCTACAACATGCCGCACGATTGGCGGATCGCCACGGTCTATTACAAGCCCTCGCGCAACCAGACCGACATGACCCCCGACTATTTCGTGCACGAAACCGAGCAGTGGCTGGTCTTCCCGCACGAGATCGTGGGGCTGAGCGTCGAGGAGATCCGCACGCACAAGCCCGGGGCGGGGATCATCCTGGGGGATTGAAAGGCGCGCATCCATCGTCATTCCCGCGAACGCGGGAATCCCGCTTTTGGGAGATGGCGGTGAAAAATTGGGACCCCCGCCTGCGCGGGGGTGACGAATCATGGCGATGGGAATTGCACCCCATCGCGCCGCTTGGCATAACCTCTTCCCATGACACCCGATCAGCGCGACGCCTATATCGACCGCCTGCCCAAGGCCGAGCTCCACCTGCATATCGAAGGCTCGCTCGAGCCCGAAATGCTATTCGACCTGGCGCAACGCAACGGCGTCGCAATTCCCTTTGCAAGTGTCGATGAGATTCGGCAGGCCTATGATTTCAGCAATTTGCAGGACTTTCTGGACATCTATTATCAGGGCATGGCGGTGCTGCTCAAGCAGCAGGATTTCTATGACCTGACCTGGGCCTATCTCGAGCGTGCGCATGCCGATCATGTCCGGCATGTCGAGATATTCTTCGATCCGCAGGGCCATACCGAGCGTGGCATAGCCTTTGCCGATGTCATTACCGGCATTTCCGACGCGCTCGCCGATGGCGAGAAGCAATTCGGCATCACATCGCGCCTCATCCTATGCTTCCTGCGCCATCTCGACGAGGCGAGCGCCGAGGCGACGCTCGACGAGGCGATCCCCTATCTCGACAGGATTGCCGGGGTGGGGCTCGAGTCCTCCGAAGTCGGCCACCCGCCGTCCAAGTTCCGCAACGTCTTTGCCCGTGCCCGCACGCTCGGGCTCAAGGTCGTCGCGCATGCTGGCGAGGAAGGCCCGCCCGAATATGTCCATGAAGCGCTCGACATCCTCAATGTCGACCGGATCGACCATGGCAATCGCGCGCTCGAGGACGAGGGGCTGGTCCGGCGGATCGCGGACGAGGGCATGACGCTCACCGTCTGCCCGCTGTCGAACCTCAAGCTGTGCGTGATCGACGAGATCGGCCAGAGCCCGGTCAAGCGGATGCTCGATGCAGGCATCCGTGCCACGGTCAATTCGGACGATCCCGCCTATTTCGGCGGCTATGTGAACGAGAACTATCGCGCGATCGCCTCAGCGCTCGATCTCAGCCGCGCGGAGTTGCGCCTGCTTGCCGCGAACAGCTTTGCCGGATCGTTTCTGGACGAGGCGGCGAAAGCGCATCTGCTGGCCGAGATCGACCATTATGATGCGCATTTCGCCTGATCGTCGGCCTCAGCGCTCGCTGAGATAATAGCGCTCGACTTCGGCCAGATTGTCGTCGAGCTCGTAGACGATCGGCTGGCCAGTCGGGATTTCCAGACCCGTGATCGCATCGTCGGCGAGGCCCGAGAGGTGCTTGACCAGCGCGCGCAGCGAATTGCCATGCGCCGAGATGATCACGCGCTTGCCAGCCTTGAGTTCTGGCGCGATGCGGCTTTCCCAATAGGGCAGCACGCGGGCGATGGTATCCTTCAGGCTCTCGGTATTGGGGATGGCGATCCCGGCATAGCGGCGGTCCTTCGACAGGTCGAATTCCGATCCTGCGTCGAGCGGCGGCGGCGGAATGTCGAAGCTGCGGCGCCAGATATGCACCTGCTCGTCGCCATGCTTGGCAGCGGTCTCGGCCTTGTCGAGCCCGGTCAGCCCGCCAGAGTGGCGCTCGTTCAGCCGCCCGTCCTTCTCGACCGGCAGCCAGAGCCGCTGCATGTCTTCCAGCGCCAGGTTCAATGTCTTGATCGCGCGGGTCTGCAGCGAGGTGAAGGCGATGTCGAAATCGAGCCCCTTGTCGCGCATCAGTCGCCCGGCGGCGCGCGCCTCTTCCGCGCCCTTTTCGGTCACGTCGACATCCCACCAGCCGGTGAAGCGGTTTTCCAGATTCCATTGCGACTGGCCGTGACGGATAAGGACAAGCTGCGGCATTTCGGGGCGTCTCCTGTTGCGATTGCGTGCGCGTTTAGCGCAGAGGTCACGACAGGCAACCCCGTTTTCCGGAGAAAGCCGCAATCCAGAAGCCGGATGGCGCAATATCGCCCCTGGACTCCGGTTTTCGCCGGAGAGCGGGCAGCGTGAAAATCAGATCCGCTCGAAACGCACCTTCAGTCCGTCGCGCGGCTGCGGGATCGGCCAGGCCTGCCATTCGGGGGCGTAGCCCGGCTCGGTCACGATCCGATGCTGGCTGAGGATGTGGTGCAGCAGCACCTTGATCTGCATATAGGCAAAGTGCAGCCCCAGGCACATATGTGCCCCGCCGCCGAACGGCACCCACGCATATTTGTGCCGATTGCGAGTCGCTTCGGCGGTAAAGCGCATCGGATCGAACCGGTGCGGCTCGGGCCAGTGCTCTTCCTGCTTGTGGGTAAAGGCGGCGCTGATGCTGACCGGGGTTCCGGCAGGGATGCGATAGCCGCCGAAGTCGAAATCGCGCAGCGCGCGGCGCGGGGTCGAGGGCACCGGCGGGATCATCCGCAGCGCCTCCTTGAACGCCATTTCGGTGAGCTCGAGATCGGGCAGCGAATCATAGGGCATCGGCGTACCCGCCGGGGCATGCTCGACCAACTCGGCGCGAATCCTGTCCTGCCATTCGGGATGCCGCGCGAGCAGCCAGATCAGCGAACTTGCCGACGAGGTGATGGTATCGTGCGCCGCCATCATCAGGAAGTTCATGTGATCGACCACCTCGTCGGTGGTGAGCAGGCTGCCATCGTCGCGGGTGGCGCGGCAGAACTGGCTGAACATGTCGGGCCCCTGCTGCTCGCGGCGCTTCTGCACCTCGGGCGTGAAATAATCGACCAGGAACTTCCGACCCGCCACGCCCCGACCCATCTTGGTAAAGGGAAGCGGACGGCGGACCACGCCGATCGAGGCCTGGACCATGTCGACAAAGGCCTTGTTGATCTTGTCGGCTTCGGGTCCCCAGGGGATACCGAGAAAAGACGTTGCCGCAAGATCGAGTGTCAGCTTCTTGATTTCACTATAAAATGTGATGTCACGGTTAGACCATTCGGCCACCCGCGCGGCAATGCCCTCGTTGAGCCTTTCCGAATAGTGCCGCATCGGGCCGGGCTTGAACGCGATCGACAGCGCGCGGCGGTCGGCGCGGTGATGGTCGAAATCCATCAGCATCAGCCCGCGCGGGAACAGCAGGTTGAGCACCGGCCCCCAGCCTTGTTCGGACGAGAACAGCTTGTCGCGGTCGAACAGCACCAGTTCATTGGCATCGGCGCCGAACAGCGCGACTTGGCGGCGGCCAAAGGCATTGGTGCGATAGACCGGGCCGTATTTCTCGCGCATCTCGTTGCCGAACTTTTCGGGATCGGCGAGCATCCTGAAGGTGACACCGACGATCGGCAGGCCATCCTCTCCCGGAATATGATCGAGCGATCCAGGGCCCGGCATCCGCGTCCAGTGCGGATTGCCGCTGTCACGCTGAATGGTGTGATCGGGAAACATCTCGCGCGGGGGAGCAATGACGGTGGCCATGGGGGAATCCTCTGCTCTGATTTAATCGCTCCATTAAATACCAACTGACACGGATGTTAGCAAGCGATCCGTCGCATCGGAATTCGCATTCATCGTTAATTCAACTGGGCTGTTGCATGAACGAATTATCGGAGCCCCGCTCCGGCGGCCTGCCGCGCCTGGATTGCGGCATAGGGGATGATGCGTTGAACCATCGATCGTTCTTGCAAAATGCGCGCGCCGGAGCGGTGCGGATGGCGGCGCTCGCGCTGGGCGCCGCTTCGCTCTCCGCCTGCGCTTATGGCTATGGTGATTATGGCGGCTATGGCGGCGTTTCGGTCGGCGTGGGCAGTGGCTATGCCGGAGGCTTCGACCCCTATTGCGACGGCTATTCCGCCTGGGACAGCTGGTATGGCTGCGACTATGGCTATGGCTTCGGCCAGATCGGCTTTGGCGGCGGATACTGGGACAATTTCTATTATCCCGGCTATGGCACCTGGATCTATGACCGCCCCGGTGGCCGCCGTTTCGCGATGCAGGACCGGCATCGCCGCTATTGGGGACAGCAACGCTGGCAATATTACCAGCAGCGCCGGGCCGATCGCCGCGATGTGCGCGATGGCCGGCGTGATCGGCGCGAAACGCTCGACGATCGCCGCGACTGGCGGCGCGAGCGCCAAGCCGATGGGCAGGAATTCCCCCGCACCCGTCGCGGAGAGCGCGAACGCATGGGCGGTCTGACACCCGAGGATCGGCAGCGTCGTCTCGAGCGCTGGCAGCAGCGGCAGCAGGATCAGGCGGGGCAGCCGCAGAATGGCGGCCGCAATTGGCAGGGCCGGGGTGACCGTCAGGGGCGCGGCGAGGGTCGGATGCGGCCCGATGGCCAGGGCAGGGGCGAGGGGCGCTCGCGTCCCGAAATGCGCCAGCCCCAGCCCGGCGCGCAGCCGGGTTTCACCCCGCCGCCGCGTGCTCAGCGTCCGTCACGCGCCGAGCGACCGCAGCGCCCAGCCCGCACGATCGAGCGGACCTCGCCGCGCGGACCGGCCAGCGTCCCCAATCGCGACGGCGTGCGACGGCAGGACGTGCGCGACGACTGATCGCAGGAGGGATTTAACCGGGGTGGGTGACGCCATGGGCTTGTGACCTGCCCCGAAAGCCCTATTCTTGTGGGCATGACCCGTTTCTCGCTTCTCGACCAGTCGGTACGTTTTGCCGACATACCCGCCAGCGCCGCTATCGAGGGCACGCTGCAGGCCGCGCGGCTTGCCGATCGGCTCGGCTATCACAGGCTCTGGGTGTCCGAACATCATGCCAGCCGCTTTCTTTGCGGCAGCGCGCCTGAAATCCTGATTGCGGCCATGGGCGCGCATACCAGGCGCATCAGGCTCGGCTCGGGCGGCGTCATGCTGCCGCATTACAGCGCGTACAAGGTCGCCGAGCAATTTGCGGTACTGAGCAATCTCTATCCCGGCCGCATCGATCTGGGCGTCGGGCGCGC
>CAXRCQ010000125.1:0-6852 GCA_964228845.1 Blastomonas sp. | reverse complement strand
GAGCCGCGCCACGGATATGACCTGATCAAGGCGATCGAGGAGAGGACTGGCGGGGACTATGCGCCGAGCCCGGGCGTGGTCTATCCGACGCTCAGCCTGCTGGAAGACAGCGGACTGATTGCCTCGGTCGAGACCGAAGGGTCGCGCAAGGCGTTCCGCATCACCGACGCCGGGATCGCCGAACTGGCCGAAACGCGGGAGGCGGCCGCCGCGCTGCTCGCGCGGCTTCCCGAAGCGGGCGAGGAGCGCGAACAGCGCGCCGGCGGTCCGCAGATCGGCCGCGCCGTCGGAAATCTGATGGCCGCGATGGCGCACCGTCTCGCCAGCGGCGAGGTGGATGCGGAGTTCAAGCACCAGGTCGCCGATATCCTCGACGAAGCGGCGCGCAAGATCGAGCGCTTGTAACGCCTTGCTCCCCTCCCGCATGCGGGAGGGGAGAGTGCTTCACGCCAGCAGCGACACATTCCCTCCCGCAGCGGTGGTGTCGATGCAGACATGCCGCTCATGCACGCAGCGTGGGGCGAAATCGGCTTCCGTGAACAATGGCAGGATCGCCCCCTCGCGGGCAGCCAGAGCCTTGCGGATCACGCACTGGTCGTCAGACCGGCTCCATGCGGCCACGGCATCGAAGCCGATGATCTGCGCCAGATCAGCGCGTTCGATAAAGCCGTCGATGCTGTGCGGCCCCCTGGCACCCGGCACGACGATCAGCGCCGCGCAGCCTTGCGAGCGGGCGATATCCGCCTGCTGCGTTGCAGCCTCCATCGTCGGGCCGAGGCACAGCACGCGTCCGCGCGCGTAAATCGAAAGCACGTTCGACTCCCCAGTCGGTCCCGGCATGGTGGTGCTGGCAAGCGGCAGCTCGGTGACGCGAGGCAAGGCGGCAAGAGCAGATTCGACCTCGGCGCGGCCCGCAATCCGGGTCAGCGGAACCAGCTCCAGCTGCGGCCCATCCGCAGTGGTAAAGCGCGGGAGGTAGCGCGGACCACCCGCCTTGGGGCCGGTACCCGACATGCCCTCGCCGCCGAACGGCTGCGCACCGACCACCGCGCCGATCTGGTTGCGGTTGACGTACATGTTGCCGGCATGGATGCGCGCGGTGATGTCATCGACACGGGCATCGATGCGCGTTTGCAGTCCGAAGGTCAGGCCATAGCCCCGCGCGTTGATGCGGCTCACCAGATCGTCGATCTCGCCTGCCTCGAAGGTCGCGATGTGCAGCACCGGGCCGAAAATCTCCTCCGCCAGATCCTCGATGCCGCTCACCGCAATGGCCGCAGGGCCAATGAACCAGCCGGTCTCGGGCGCCTCGAGCTGCTTGAGCAACCGGCCTTCGCGCCGCGCTGCCTCGATATGTCCGGCGATCTTCTCGCGCGCGGACTGGTCGATCACCGGGCCGACATCATTGGCCAGCCACCAGGGATCGCCCAGGCTCAGCGCATCCATCGCGCCGAAAAGCATTTCCTTCAGCGGTTCGGCAATGTCGCGCTGGACATAGAGCATGCGCAGTGCCGAGCAGCGCTGGCCCGCCGACTGGAAGGCGGATGCCACGATATCGCGCACTGCCTGTTCGGGCAAAGCGGTCGAATCGACGATCATCGCGTTGATGCCGCCGGTCTCCGCGATCAGCATCGCATCGGGCGCGCAGCCTTCGGCCATTGTACGGTTGATCGCCTGCGCGGTCGCGGTCGATCCGGTGAAACAGGTGCCCGCAATGGCAGGGTCGCTGGTCAGCACCGCGCCGATCACCCGGCCCGGCCCCGGCAGAAGCTGCAGCGCGCTGACCGGCACGCCTGCTTCATGCAGCAGCCTTGTGGCCAGATGCGCGATCAGCGGCGTCTGTTCCGCGGGCTTGGCAAGCACGGCATTGCCCATCGCGAGCGCAGCGGCAATCTGCCCGATGAAGATCGCCAGCGGGAAGTTCCAGGGCGAGATGCAGGTGATGATTCCGCGCGGGTCCGATGCGGGCGCGGCGAGCGCCTCGGCCGCATAATAGCGCAGGAAATCGATCGCCTCGCGCAATTCGGCAATCGCATCGGGCGCAGCCTTGCCCGCCTCGCGCGCGAGCAGCGCGAAGATCTCGCCATGATGCGCCTCGAACAGATCGGCGGCGCGAGTGAGCGCAGCGGCGCGGTCGGCGACGGGTGCGTCCCAAGGGCGGGCAGCGGCGATCGCGGCTTTTGCCTGCGCTTCGCTAGCCTCGGTCACGGTGCCGACCTGCCGGTCTGTCTGGGAGGGGCTGAGTACGGCGCGCGGAGCGGCCTCGCTACCCGGATCGGAAGCGAGGATCGGCGCGGCTTGCCACTGCGCCTCTGCAAAACCGGCGCGCGATTCGAGGAACTCGTTGAGGTCGGCGCGGTTGGCGAGATCCCAGCCACGCGAATTCACGCGCGAGGGGGCATAAATCGCGGCGGGGCGGATGATCTTCGCATCGGCCTCGGCGCGGGCGGCGTCGAGCTGCTCGAATGGATCGGCGGCAATCGCCTCGGCTGGCACCGCATGGTTGGCGAGCTGGTTGACGAACGATGAGTTCGCGCCGTTCTCGAGCAGGCGGCGCACGAGATAGGCGAGCAGTTCGCGATGCTTGCCCACCGGCGCGTAGATGCGCGATCGCACCTTCTCGTTGCGCAGCAAGGCGTTGTGAAGCGGCTCTCCCATGCCGTGGAGGCGCTGGAACTCGAAGTCATCGCGGTTGCCCGCCATCTCCAGGATCGCCGCGACGCTGTGCGCATTGTGCGTGGCGAATTGCGGATAGATGCGGTCGGTGAGCCGCAGCAACTGCGCGGCGCAGCAGATGTACGAGATGTCGGTCGCCGCCTTGCTGGTGAACACCGGGAAATCGGGCACGCCATCGACCTGCGCGCGCTTGATCTCGCTATCCCAATAGGCGCCCTTGACCAGCCGGACCATGATCTTGCGGTCGAGCGATTCCGCCAGCCTGTACAGCCAGTCGATGACGAAGCTGGCGCGGCGCCCGAAGGCCTGCACGACGACGCCGAGGCCATCCCATCCCGCGAGGCTGGGGTCGTTCATCACCAGCTTGATGATGTCGAGCGACATGCCCAGGCGATAGGCCTCCTCGGCATCGATGTTGAGCCCGATCTTGGCATCGCGCGCGGCGCGGGCGAGTTCAAGGACCCGGTCGGCGAGTGCAGGCACGCATTCGTCTGCCTTGCTCATCTCGTAGCGCGGATAGAGCGCCGAGAGCTTGATCGACAGGCCCGGATTGGTGCGCATGTCGTCGGTCTTGGCGGCATCGGCGATCGCGCGGATCGCGTGCATATAGGATGCGAAATAGCGGTCGGCATCGGGGAAGGTGAGCGCCGCTTCGCCCAGCATGTCATAGCTGAAGGTCGCGCCTTCCGCCGCCCACTTGCGCGAGCGCTTGAGCGCCTCGTCCATGTCCTCGCCCAGCACGAACTGGTTGCCCAGCTCCTTCATCGCGCGGCGGACAGCGGCGCGGATCACGGGCTCTCCCAGCCGCTTGATCGCGCCGCGCAATGCGTCCAATGGCCCCTTGCTCGACGGGCCCTCGAGCACCGACTGCGTCATCGAGAGCGCGAAGGTGCTGGCATTGACCAGGGTATTGTCCGACTTGCCGAAATGCTCGCGCCAGTTGGCGGGGCTGATCTTGTCCTCGATGAGGTCATCGATCGTCTCGGCATCGGGCACGCGCAGCAGCGCCTCGGCCAGCGTCATCAGCGCCAGGCCTTCGTCGCTCGACAGGCCATAGGTGCCGAGAAAGCTCTCCATCAGCGTCGGCCCGGAGGCGGCGCGGACATCCTCGACAACGCGCACCGCACGTGCGCGGATGCGCGCGCGCAGCTCGGGCGAGGGGGCGTAGTTCGCCATCAGATGATGGAGCACCGCGCCTTCATCGGCACGATGGTGAGCGCGCACGGCATCGCGCAGCGCAAGCAGTTCGGTCATGAATGTCGGCCTTTTCCGGGGGAGGACCATTGCGCCGCCCCTTACAGATATTTGCGGGCAATTGAAGCCTTGCAAGTGGCCCGGCGTAACAAACCCGTGGAGCGTCAGGTTGCGCCGTCGCAAAACTGCCAGAAATCGCTTTGCAGCCGCTTTTGTTACAGATATGCGACCGATTTGTTACAGGGGATCCGCCATTCGCCAGATAGCTGCACTGCCGTATCGCAACGCGCGCGATGATGTGAGCGCGCCGGTCACGATCCTGCTCGTCACCTCGCGCGAGACGCGCCGATGGGTGCTGCCCAAGGGCAACATGATCGAAGGCCTGCAACCGCATGCCGCCGCCGCGCATGAGGCGGAGGAAGAGGCGGGCGTCAAGGGCGCGGCCTGCCCGACGCCGCTCGGCAGCTATCGCTACCGCAAGAAGCGCAAGAACGGTGCGATGCTCAACGTCACGGTCGAGGTGTTCCCCTTTTCGGTCACCGACGTGATGGACGAATGGGAAGAGCAGGACCAGCGCGACCGGCAATGGTTCTCGCTGGAAGAGGCTGCGCAGATGGTGGATGAGCCCGAGCTCGCCGAACTGATCCGCCGCTTCCGCGCCAGCGATGCCGATCGGCGCATCGCCAGGGGCGGCTTCCTTCCAGACACGCAAAAGGCATCACCAAAGATGGCGGTTTTCTCCTGGGTCCAGGCACTGCTCCCCAAGCAGGGCAATTTCTTCGAGCTGTTCGAGGCGCATGCGCTGACGCTGCTGTCAGGCTCGAACGCGCTGGCGCGGCTGCTGAACGGCGGGCCGGGCATGGCCGATCATGTCCAGGAACTGGTCGAGCGCGAGCATGAGGCCGACCAGATCACCCGCGAGGTGCTGCAGACCGTGCGGCGCACCTTCCTCACCCCGTTCGACCGCAGCGCGATCACCAGCCTGATCGGTGCGATGGACGACGCCATCGACGAGATGCAGAAGACCGCAGGCGCGATCGACCTTTATGAAGTGACCGAGTTCAAGCAGGAGATGAAGGATATCGCGGCGATCATCGTCGATTGCGCGCGGATCACGGTCGAGGCCCTGCCCTTGCTGCGCAGCGTCAACAAGAACGCGCACCGGCTGCACGAACTCACCGAGCGCCTGGTCATCATGGAAGGCCATGCCGACGAGATTCATGCGCGCGGGCTGAAGGCGCTGTTCAAGGAACATGGCGCAGCCAGCCCGATCCAGTTCACCGTCGGGCGCGAGCTGTTCCAGCATCTCGAGCGCGTGGTCGACCGGTTCGAGGATGTCGCCAACGAGATCGACGGTCTCGTCATCGACCACGCCTGACGCTCGGCGCTGCTTCCCCATGGAAACCACCATCATCGCCCTGCCGCTCCTGATCGCGCTGATCGCCCTTGCGAAGGCGTGCGACATCCTCAATGGCCTGCACGATGCGGCCAATTCGATTGCGACTGTCGTGTCGACGCGGCTGCTCAAGCCGGTGCACGCGGTGCTGTTCGCCGCGTTCTTCAACTTCGCGGCTTATTGGATCTTCGGGCTCAAGGTCGCCGAGACGATCGGCAAGGGCATTATCGATGCCGATATCGTCAATCCGCAGGTCATTTTCGGCGCGCTGGTCGGCGCGATGTTCTGGAATGTCGTCACCTGGTGGAAGGGCATACCCTCCTCGTCGAGCCATGCGCTGGTCGGCGGGCTGATCGGGGCAGGGGTGATGCGCGCCGGGCTCGATGGCATCGTCTGGTCGGGGGTGCTCAAGACCGCCTCGGCGATCGTGCTGTCGCCCACGATCGGCATGATCCTGTCGATCCTGCTGGTGGTGCTGACCTCGTGGCTGTTCCTGCGGGCCACCGCCAGGCGCGCCGAGGGCGTGTTCAAGAAGCTGCACCTCGTCTCGTCCGCCGCCTATTCGCTGGGCCATGGCGCCAACGACGCGCAGAAGACCATGGGGATCATCACCGTGCTGCTCTATTCGCAGGGCATGCTCGAGGGCGAATTCGCGGTGCCCGAATGGGTGGTGCTGAGCTGCTATGTCGCGATCGCTCTGGGCACGCTCTCGGGCGGGTGGAAGATCATCGAGACCATGGGCACGCGCATCACCAAGCTGTCGCACCAGCAGGGCTTCTGCGCCTCTTCGGGCGGATCGGTGATGCTGTTTGCGGCGACCGCGTTCGGCATTCCGGTCTCGACCACGCACACGATCACCGGGTGTGTCGTCGGCGTGGGCGCGGCGCGGCGCGCCTCGGCGGTGCGCTGGGGCGTCGCCGGACGCGTCGTCGTCGCCTGGCTGATCACCATTCCCGCCTCGGCGGCAGTCGGCGCGCTGTTCTACTGGCTGACGACGATCTGGGGCTGATCGGCGGGGCCGGGATCAGAGTATCCCGACCTCCTTGCCTGCCGCCTCGAAGATACCGAGGATCTGCGTGACCTGTTCGCTCGAATGCTCGGCGCAGAGCGAGCAGCGCAGCAGCGTCATCCCCGCAGGCGTTGCGGGCGGGCGGGCGAGATTGACGTAAAGACCGCGCTCGAGCAGCGATTGCCACATCTGCGCGCCCTTCAGCATGTCGGGCATGATCACCGCGATGATGCCGCTCTGCGCTTCCGGGGTGCCGAGCGAGAAGCCCAGATCGCGCAGCCCCTGATGCAGGCGCTTGGAATTCTCCCACAGATGCGCGCGCTTGTTGCCCGCATGCATCAGCTTGCGGATGCTGGTCGCGGCGGTGGCGACGACGCTGGGCGGCAGGCTGGCGGTGAAGACATAGGGGCGGCAGACCAGTCGCAGCACCTCGAACTTGGGGTGGTTCGACACGCAAAAGCCGCCGACGGTGCCGACCGACTTGCTGAACGTGCCGATGATGAAATCGACATCGTCGATCACGCCCGCCGCCTCGGCGACGCCGCGGCCATGCTCGCCGATAAAGCCCATCGAATGC
>CAXRCQ010000124.1:0-11951 GCA_964228845.1 Blastomonas sp. | reverse complement strand
CCTAACCCCTCCCTTGCAGGGAGGGGAACGCGCATGGGTTCAACCTTAGCTTCCTGCTCCCCGCTATTGCAGAGTAGGGAGCGCGCATTCGCTCACCCCTCGTGCTTTCTGCTCTCCTCCCTGGAAGGGAGGGGCTGGGGGTGGGTCCCGCCAAGACGATGCGCGGTGTGCTCAAGCACGGTCTCAGCAACCGCATAGGGGTCTTCCAGCACCTCATGATTCCAGAAGCGCACCACCGCCCACCCCTGCGCTTCCAGATAGCGGGTCCGCACGAGATCGTCCGCATTGTCGAGATGCTGCTCGCCATCCAGTTCGACGACCAGACGCGCGGTGCGATGGGCGATGTCGGCGATATAGGGACCGATGACGAGCTGTCGGGTGTAGCGCGGGCGGTAGGGTGCCAGGATTTGCCACAGTTTGTATTCGGGCAGCGTCGGGTCGTTGCGCAGGGCACGCGCATTGCGAGTCATATATGGCGGGATGCGTCTGGCCATGGGCGCAGGATAGAACGGCTTGTGGCAACCGCCTACCCACCCCTAAACCCTCCCTTTAAGGGAGGGGAACGCGCATGTTTTCTGCCTTGGCGCTTCCTGCTCCCCTCCCTGGATGGGAGGGGCTGGGGGTGGGTCCTGCGCGACCGGTATAGGTTTACAGCCCCGCCTTGCCCAGCGCGCGGTCGAGATCCTCGATCACATCGTCGACATCCTCGAGGCCGACATTGAGCCGCAGCATGTCCTCGGTGATGCCGACCGCGAGCCGCGCCTCTTCGCCCAGGCCGTGGTGCGTGGTCGAGCTGGGATGCGTCATCAGCGAGCGCGAATCGCCGATATTGTTCGAGATGTCGACCAGCTCGAGCGCATTCAGCAGCGCGTGCGCGCGGGCGCGGCCGCCGCCGACATAGAGCGAGAAGATCGGGCCTGCCGCCTCCATCTGCGACATGGCGAGATTGTGCTGCGGATGGCTGGCCAGGCCCGGATAGTTGACCCGCTCCACCCGGCCCTCAAGAAAGCGCGCCACTTTCAGCGCATTGTCGCTCTGGCGGCGGATGCGCAGGTCGAGCGTTTCGAGGCCCTTGAGCACCACCCAGGCGTTGAACGCACTGAGCGTCGGGCCAGTATTGCGGGTGAAGGGCAGCAGCGTGTTGGTGATGAAATCCTCGGTGCCGCACACCGCTCCTGCGAGCACGCGGCCCTGGCCGTCCATCATCTTGGTGGCGCTATAGGCGACGACATCGGCGCCATACTCCATCGGTCGCTGGAGCACGTTGGTGGCAAAGGCATTGTCGACCACGCTGACGATCCCGTGTGCGCGGGCAATCTCGCACACAGCCTTGATGTCGATGACGTCCATCGTCGGGTTGGCAGGCGTTTCGAAGAAGAACACCTTCGTATTGGGGCGGATCGCCGCCTCCCACTGGTCGAGTTCGCGCCCGTCGATGATCGTCGTTTCGATGCCGAACTTGGGCAGCAGCGTGTCGGTGAGCCAGCGGCACGATCCGAACAGCGCGCGGCTGGCGACGACATGGTCGCCCATCTTGAGCTGGCAGAGCAAAGCCGCCGTCATTGCGGCCATGCCGCTCGCCATGCAGCGCGTCGCTTCCGCGCCTTCCATCAGCGCGATGCGCTTTTCGAGCATCTCGACCGTGGGATTCTGCAAGCGGCTATAGGTCATGCCCGCCTGTTCGCCGTTGAAGCGCGCGGCGGCATCCTCGGCACAGTCATAGGCATAGCCCGAGGTCAGGAACAAGGCCTCGGAGGTTTCACCGAACTCGCTGCGCGCGGTACCGCCACGGATCGCGCGGGTGGCGGGGCGCCAGCGGCTGGTGATGGCAGGGTCTTGTCCGGAATTGCGCTTCATGAGGATAGCCTGTGAACGATGAAAAACCGCGCGCTATATGCGCGTGGATGCGGGCGGGGGGAAGCGGGAATGTGAGGCGATGCTTTGCGTAACGTCGCTCGACTGCGCTCGGGACAAACGGGTGGGCGGCACCAGGCCACGAACCTTCCCGAGTTCCCGAGCGAAGTCGAGGGACGCTGCAAACAACATTATCGCGTAGACGTGCGCCCGCGCTCGGGCGCTTCTTCCGACGCGATCGCCTGCGGGCTGATCGACACCCCATGCAGCCGCCAGCGTCCCTCCACCCATTGGAAGAAAAAGTCGAAGAAGATCGCGGTGGGCCTCAGCCCGAAATAGCCACGCACGCGGATCACGCCCGGCTCCACCACCGAGGGCGGCTCGGTATAGGTGGGCGCGAGCAGCAGCGCGTTGGAAAGGTCCACCCGGCTCTCGCGGATGCTGGCGAAAATCTCCCCCAACCGCGCGGCATTGTTCATCACCTGGAAGCCGGGCGAGGAAATGTCGCGCAGCACCGAATAATTGCCCGAGAGATTGGCGTGGTGCACCGCCGACATGGTCGACCAGAGCAGCTTGGCGAGCTCGAGCTCGGACGGAACCGGCTCGACCGAGATTGGCGGTTGTGCGGCCTGCGGAGCGGACTGCGCCATGACTGCACCGGGCAGCGCCACCGCAACGGCGGCAAGCAAAAAGGCCGGAGCAAAACGCCCCGGCCAGAAGTTCAATCCTGTCATAGCTGTCCTTACCAGGCGATCTGGAAGCCGCCGCGGGCGCCCACCGAACCGCTGTTGAAACCGGTACCGATACCGGCGGAAACCGAAGCATTCTCACCCACCCTGGCGGTGATCGCCATGGTCAGCGAAGCCTGGTCCTCGTAATAGCCGACACCGCCCGACAGCGCAAAGTTGGTGCCTGCGGGCAGCGACGGCGATTCCATTGCCAGTGCCATCGCGACACCCTCGTTTGCCCGGTTGATCGCGCGGCGGTTGATCTCGGTCAGATCGAACAGCGTGTTCACCTGGCCGGTCAGCGCGGTCACCTGGGCGCTGGTGGCGAAGCTGTTGACTGCAGGACCCGCGCCCAGCGTGCCGCTGGCATCGGTGGTGACGATGGAGGTGGTGCCCGATTGCGCCGCCGTGCTCGCCGCCAGATCGCCGATGGTCACCGAGCTGCCCGAACCGCCCAGCTTGATCTGGTTGGCGCGGTTGGCGGTGGCACCATTGCCGATCGCGACCGAGTTGGTGAACGCGGCCGAGCTCTGGTTGCCGATGGCAATGGCACCGGAGCCCGAAGCGACCGCAGCCTCACCGACAGCGACCGAACGCACGCCCGATGCCACGGCGAGATGGCCGAGCGCGGTGGCACGCTCTGCCGTGGCTTCCGACCGCCAGCCATAGGCGGTGGCCGCCGTGGCTGTCGCCAGCGCCTGGCCGCCGACTGCGGTGGTCGATGCGCCGGTGGCCTGGGTCGCGCGACCCGAAGCGCCATCGCGGTTGCCGCCGATCGCAATCGCATCGCCACCACTCGCCAGTGCCGTGTTTCCGATGGCAATCGCATTGGTGCCGCTGGCGACCGACTGGTTGCCGACCGCGACGCTGAGATCGCCCGACGATGCGGCTGCCTCACCAACAGCGGTCGAGCGCACACCGGAAGCATTGGCGAGATGGCCAAGCGCAGTGGCGCGCTCCGCAACGGCTTCAGCCCGCCAGCCAAAGGCGGTGGCGGCCGTGGCCGTTGCCAGCGCGCGTCCGCCGACAGCCGTGCTCGACTGCGCAGTGGCCGCAGCGCTGAGACCCATCGCGACCGCTTCTACTCCGGTAGAGCGCGCATCGTTGCCGATCGCGATCGCACCGGTGGCTGAGGCAACCGCGCCCAAGCCGTCGGCATCATCCCCGTCCTCACCGATGGCGATCGAACGCGCGCCTGTTGCCCGCGAGTTCGAGCCATAGGCCGCCGATCCCGCGCCGAGTGCCTGCGCATCGGTGCCGACAGCGGTCGATCCCGAGGCAATCGCGCCCGCGCCGATCGCGGTCGCGCCGGGGCTCAGCGCCTGCGCATCGGTGCCGACAGCAGTCGCATCGGTCGCGCTCGCCACCGAGCCATTGCCCACGGCCACCGCGTCCTCGGCGCTCGCCTGCGCGCCGACACCGACCTGGGTGCTGTCAACGCCGGTGCCGATGCCCGATCCCGGCGGCGCAGAGGCCACCGCGATCAGGTTGCCCGCCGAATCGATCGTCAGGAAGAACTGCTGACCCGCGGGCACGATGCCCGCAAGGCCCGCGAAGCGATAGCTGTGATTGGCCGCGCCCAGCACGAACTGGTTGTTCGCGGTCGCCATCGATCCATTGCCGATCGCGATCGAGTTGGTGAAGGCCCCGGTCGAAGCCAGATTGCCGATGGCGATCGAGAAATCGCCGCTCGCCGTCGCGCTCTTGCCCAAGGCGAGCGAACGGACACCGCCCGCCACCGCCTGATGGCCGACCGCCAGCGACAATTCGCCGGTTGCCCGCGCCTGCCAGCCGAAGGTCTGCGATCCGCGGCCCGATGCGACCGCTTCGCCGCCGACCGCCGTGGCGTGGAAGCCCGAAGCATTGGCCTGATCGCCAATCGCAACGGCGTCCTCATCGCCCGCGCTGGCGAGGTTGCCGATCGCCACCGACGTGCCGAGCGAGGCGGTGTTGGCGCTGTCGGTCGTCGCCTGGTTGCCGATGGCGACCGAGTTGGTGGCGGAGGCGACCGCGCTCTTGCCGACAGCGGTCGAGCGCACGCCGGTGGCCTGCGCCTGGTGCCCCGCCGCGAGCGAGAGTTCGCCCGACGCACGCGCCTGCCAGCCAAAGCTCTGTGCACCGCGACCCGAGGCAACCGATTCGCCGCCAACGGCCGTGGCGTGGAAGCCGCTGGCATTGGCGAGATCGCCGACTGCCACACCATCCTCGTCGGTGGCGCTGGCCTGATTGCCGACCGCGACCGAGGTCAGCGCAGTGGCATTGGCGGCCTCGCCCACCGCGAGCGAACGCACACCGGTGGCATTGGCGAGATGGCCCAGCGCATGCGCACGCTCGGCATCGGCATTGGAGCGCCAGCCGAACGCAGTCGCGCCGGGACCGAAGGCGTCCGCCTCGCCACCGATCGCGACGGTCGAATTACCGATCGCGCGCGCGCCGGTTCCGGCGTCATCGCCACCAATCGCCAGCGCATCGATTCCTTCTGCCCGGGCATTGTCGCCAGCTGCGATCGCCGAAGCTCCGGTGGCCGTTGCGCCCGCCTGGGTGCTGCTAACCGCGAAATAGTTCAGCCGCGCGCTGTTGGCCGTCGTGGTAGCAGCAACCGCGTTCAATTGGCCGACATTGACCGCATCGGTGAGCGCGGTGCCCGCCGCGACATTGGTGATTGCCCGCTCCGCTCCGGCTGCGCCGACCGAGACGGTGTTGGCGCGATCGGCGACCGATCCCGAGCCCAGCGCGACCGCATTGGCCGCGGTTGCGCTCGCGGCATTGCCCAGCGCGACGCTGTTATCGGCAGCGGCATTCGCCCGGCTACCCAGCGACGTGGCATTGGCCCCGGCTGCCTGCGCGCTCTTGCCGACCGAGGTCGCTTCGAGCCCGGCGGCATTGGCCTGATGACCGACCGCCACGGCGGTGCGGCCCGAGGCATTGGCCTGCCAACCGAACGCCTGGCTGCCGACACCCGAGGCGACCGATTCGCCGCCGATCGCGGTGGCATGGAAGCCGCTGGCATTGGCAAGGTCACCCAGCGCGACCGCGTCTTCCGCCGTTGCGCGCGCCGCATTGCCGATAGCGACGGCCGTGCCCAGCGAGGCGGCACCCGAAGGCGTGGTGCCGTCTGCCGTCACTGCACCATTGCCGATCGCGACCGAGTTGAGGCCCGCCGCATTGGCGCGGCTGCCGACCGATGTCGCATTCGCTCCGCCTGCCTGGGCGCTCTTGCCGACCGAGGTCGCCTCGAAACCGGCAGCGTTCGCCTGATGCCCGACCGCGACTGCCGTGCGGCCCGAGGCATTGGCCTGCCAGCCAAAGGCCTGGCTGCCGACGCCCGAAGCGACCGACTCGCCGCCAATGGCCGTCGCGTGGAAGCCCGAGGCATTGGCGAGATCGCCCAGCGCCACCGCGTCTTCGGCAGTCGCCTGAGCTGCATTGCCGATGGCGACCGCTGTGCCGGTCGAGGCCGCGCCCGAAGGCGTGGTGCCGTCCGCCGTTACCGCGCCGTTGCCGATCGCCACCGAGTTGATGCCGGCAGATACCGCCGCGTTGCCCGCCGCGAGCGAGTTCACGCCCGAGGCATTGGCGCGGCTGCCCAGCGCCGAGGCATTGGCACCGCCCGCCTGTGCGCTCTTGCCGACCGAGGTGGCTTCGAGCCCGGCGGCATTGGCCTGATGCCCGACCGCGACGGCCGTCCTTCCGGAAGAATTGGCCTGCCAGCCGAATGCCTGCGACCCCACACCCGAGGCGACGGCTTCGCCGCCGATCGCGGTGGCGTGGAAGCCCGAGGCATTGGCCTGATCGCCCAGCGCCACGGCATCTTCTGCCGTCGCCTGCGCGAGATTGCCGACCGCGACTGCGGTACCCAGCGAGGCCGCGCCCGAAGGCGTCGTACCATCCGCCGTTACCGCGCCATTGCCGATCGCAACCGAATTGATGCCCGCCGCATTGGCACGGCTGCCCAGGGCTGCCGAGTTCGTGCCGCCTGCCTGCGCGCTCTTGCCGACCGAGGTGGCCTCGAACCCGGCGGCATTCGCCTGATGCCCGACCGCGACAGCGGTGCGGCCCGACGCATTGGCCTGCCAGCCGAACGCCTGGCTGCCGACACCCGAAGCCACCGATTCACCCCCGATGGCGGTGGCGTGGAAGCCCGAGGCGTTGGCGAGGTCGCCCAGTGCCACGGCATCCTCGCTGGTTGCCTGCGCGCCATTGCCGATGGCAACGGCGGTGCCCAGCGATGCCGCACCCGAGGGCGTGGTGCCATCTGCGGTCACAGCATTGTTGCCGATCGCGACCGAACTGATGCCCGCCGCATTGGCGCGGCTGCCGACGGCCGTGGCATTCGCGCCGCCAGCCTGGGTGCTCTTGCCGACCGAGGTCGCCTCGAGACCGGCTGCATTGGCCTGGTGGCCGACCGCGACAGCGGTGCGGCCGGACGATACGGCCTGCCAGCCAAAGGCCTGCGAGCCGACTCCCGAGGCAACCGATTCCCCTCCGATGGCGGTCGAGTGAAAGCCCGATGCGTTGGCAACATCGCCCAGCGCGACGGCATCTTCCTGCGTGGCGCGCGCGCCATTGCCGATGGCGACTGCGGTGCCCAGCGATGCTGCGCCCGACGGCGTCGCGCCGATCGTCATGGTCGTGGCATTGGCTCCGATCGCCACGCTGGCAGTCGTCGGCGCATTGGCCGAGCGCCCGATCGCCACCGAATTTGCTCCAGCCGCAGTCGATGCGACGCCAACAGCGGTAGCCCCCGCACCCGTGGCCGAAGCATTGACGCCGCATTCCGTGGAGTCGGCCACGTCATCGGCATTGCCAGCGATTCCGTCGGGTCCGGCATTGGTGTTGCACGGTGCGGTGCCATCGGCATGAGCCGGGCTCGCGATGGCGATGGCTGCGGCGCTGGACGCCAGGAACAGCGTTGCACGCAACGCCTTTGCGTTGTTGGGGAAAGATTTCATGGGACCGCTCCTTGCTCACTGACAAGGCGGGTTTGCCCCCGGCTATGACGTTACTCATGCGACCCTGTTCGCCGAGTGGTCGTTAACCAGCCGCCGCGAAATCTATCAGAGCGAACGCGATGCGCAACCCCAAGAAATCGCCACAAATTTGTCACCATGCGGTTCAACGGTTTCCGCCGCGTTCATAACTTGCTATCGGAGGCTCCGGGTTCGCACATCCGGTCATGAACTGCTCGCCAGAAAGCGTGAAATTGCCTGAACTTGTTTCCTTCGAGCCTGCCACCGGTGCCCGCCTCTGGTCCGGGGCGCATGGCGATGTCGATGCCGAAGTTGCGAAGGCGCGCGCGGCCTTTCCCGAATGGGTGGCGATGGCCGTCACCAAGCGGATCGAGCTCACCCGCCGCTTCGCCAACCAGGTGCGCGCCCGTTCCGAGGAACTGGCCGAGCTGATCGCGCGCGAGACGGGCAAGCCGATCTGGGAATCGCGCACCGAGGTGGAATCGGTCGTCGCCAAGGTCGATATCTCGGTCGCCGCCTATGCCGAGCGCACCTCGCAGCGCAAGCTCGACAGCGCGCTGGGCGGCACGATGGCGCTGCGCCACAAGCCGCACGGCGTGATGGCGGTGCTGGGTCCGTACAATTTCCCCGCGCATCTGCCCAATGGTCATATCATCCCCGCGCTGATCGCGGGCAATACGGTTGTCTTCAAGCCATCCGAGAAGACGCCTGCGGTGGGCGCGATGCTGGTCGAGTGCATGCACCAGGCGGGCATTCCCGAAGGCGTGGTGCGGCTGCTGATCGGCGGCGCGGACGAAGGCAAGGCACTGGTCGCGCACGAGGATGTCGACGGCGTGCTGTTCACCGGCTCTGCCACCACCGGCATCGCAATCAATCGCACGCTGGCCAGCCGCCCGGACAAGATCGTCGCGCTGGAAATGGGCGGCAACAACCCCATGGTCATCTGGGACACGCCGTGCATTGCCGATGCCGCCGCGCTGATCATCCAGTCGGCCTTTACCTCGGCAGGCCAGCGCTGCTCCGCCGCGAGCCGCCTGATCGTGCGCGACACCATCTACGATGCGGTGATGGCCGAGACCAAGAAGCTGGCCGACCGGCTCGTGGTGGGCAAGCCGTTCGACGATCCGCAGCCGTTCATGGGCCCGGTGATCGACAACCCCACCGCCGACGGTCTGACCGAGAGCTTTCTTTATTTCCTCAGCAATGGCGGGCGCGTGATCAAGCATCTGGTGCGGCTCGACGACAAGCTGCCCTTCCTGTCGCCCGCGATCATCGATGTCACCAACGTCAAGGACAGGCCCGATGTCGAGCTGTTCGGCCCGCTGCTGCAGGTGATCAGGGTCAGCTCGTTCGAAGAAGCCATCGCGGAAGCGAACAATACCCGGTTCGGCCTGTCAGCCGCGCTGGTCGGGGGTAGCCCGCAGCATTACAAGCAGTTCTGGGCCAATATCCGCGCTGGCATCGTCAACTGGAACCGCCCGACCAACGGCGCTTCGTCCAAGGCCCCGTTCGGCGGTGTCGGCCTTTCGGGCAATCACCGCCCCAGTGCCTATTATGCCGCCGATTACTGCGCCTATCCGGTCGTCTCGAACGAGATGGAACAGCCGCGTGCGACCATCGGCATCGGCCTGAAATCGGACTGAGCGACCGGGTTCCTTTGCAGCTGCGAAAGCAAATCTAACCCCCACCCAAGGGGTTCTGCTTTGCATATCGGCCGCGCAAATATCAGATACACCGTTGGAAAGGACCAACGGCATGACGCATCCCCAATCCGCCTCGCAAGGCACCGTCTGGCTTGTCGGCGCAGGCCCCGGAGACCCCGATCTGCTGACGGTCAAGGCCGCGCGGATCATCGCGCGCGCCCGGCTGATCGTGCATGACGGCCTGGTCGACGACGCCATCCTCGCTCTCGCCCGCCCCGATGCGCAGCTGATCTCGGTCGCAAAGCAGCGCGCCCGGCACACGCTGCCGCAACAGGACATCAACGCACTGCTCATCGAACAGGCGCGCGCCGGCCATGATGTCGTGCGCCTCAAGGGCGGCGATCCGTTCATCTTCGGGCGCGGCGGCGAAGAGGTGGACGATTGCCGCGCCGCTGGCGTGCGTGTCGAGGTGATCCCCGGCATCAGCGCCGCCAACGGTGCCGCGGCTGCCGCGCAACTGCCGCTCACCCATCGCGACCTGTCGAGCGCGGTCACCTTTGTCGCAGGCCAGTGCAAGGGGCTGACCGAACAGGACTGGACAGGCCTCGCCGGCAAGGGCCGTACGCTCGTCATCTATATGGGCGTCGCCACCGGCGATGCGATAGCCGAAAAGCTGATCGCCGACGGGCTGTCGCCCGATACCCCGGTTGCCGTTCTGGAAAAGGGCACGCGCGCCGATATGCGCACGCTGCGGACGCTGCTCACGGACCTCGGCCCGATGATCGCGCGCGAGGAGGTGGTGAGCCCGGCTCTGATCGTGATCGGCGACGTCGTCACCCGCGCCAACGCGACCGACTGCCTGCCCACGCTCTTCACCCAGCATCTGGAGCCCGTTTCATGAAAATCCTGACCGGTAATGATCTGAAGACCGGCGACGTCATCTGGTGGGCGGGTGACACCCGCTGGTCGCGCCACCTCGCCGACAGCCTCGATGCGGGCGAAGAGGCCGAAGCGATCCTCAAGCGCGAGGAGGCCGCGCGCCGCGTCAACGTGCCCTATATCGTCGATGGCAAGCAGACCGACCAGGGGCCGATGCCGCTGCACATCAAGGAACGCATCCGCGCCTATGGCCCGACGGTGCGCACCGACCTTGCCATCAACACCAGCATTCCGATCGTGAAGGCCTGAAGCGATGTACCAATATGACCAATATGACCAGGCGATGGTCGATGCGCGCGTCGCGGAATTCCGCGACCAGGTGCGCCGCCGCCTCGATGGCAGCCTGCCCGAAGAGGAATTCCGCCATCTCCGCCTGAAGAATGGTCTCTATCTGCAGTTGCACGCCTATATGCTGCGCGTGGCGATTCCCTATGGCACGCTCAATTCGAAGCAGATGCACATGCTCGCCCATATCGCGCGCAAGTATGACAAGGGCTATGGCCATTTCACCACCCGGCAGAACATCCAGTATAACGGGATCAAGCTGGAGGACGCGCCGGACATTCTTGCCGAGCTGGCGACGGTCGAGATGCACGCGATCCAGACCAGCGGCAACTGCATCCGCAACATCAGCTCGGACCAGTTTGCCGGTGCCGCCGCCGACGAGATTGCCGACCCGCGCCCCTGGGCCGAACTGCTGCGGCAATGGTCGACCTTCCATCCCGAATTCCAGCTGCTGCCGCGCAAGTTCAAGATCGCGGTGATCGCCTCGCCCAATGATCGCGCGGCGATGCGGCTGCATGACATCGGCATCGAGCTGGTGAAGAATGCCGACGGTGTGCTCGGCGCTCGGTTCTTCGCGGGCGGCGGCATGGGCCGGACCCCGATGATCGCGCCGATGATCCGCGAATGGGTGCCGATCGAGGAGCTGATCAGCTATGCCGAGGCGTGCCTGCGCGTCTACAACCGCCATGGCCGCCGCGACAACAAGTACAAGGCGCGCATCAAGATCCTGGTGCATGAACTCGGCGCGGCGGAATATATCCGCCAGGTCGAGGAAGAGTTCGCGCACATGAAGACGCTGGGGCTCAACCCGCCTGCAGCCGAGCTCGAGCGGATCAGCGCGTTCTTCCGGGACCCGCCGTTCGAACCGGGCCTTGGCGACGAAGTCGACCGGTCGGACCCCGATTTCGCGGTCTGGGTCGATCAGAACACGCACCCGCATCGCGTGCCCGGCTATACCTCGCTGACCATCAGCCTCAAGCCTGCGGGCGGCATTCCCGGCGACGCCACCGCCGAGCAGATCGACCTGATGGCCGAGCTGGCGCGCGACTATGCGTTTGACGAATTGCGCGTGACGCATGCCCAGAACATCGTGCTCGCGCATGTCCGCAAGACCGACCTTTACGCGATCTGGCAGAAGCTCGATGCGGCGGGCCTTGCGACCGCGAACCTGGACCTGATCGGCGACATGATTGCCTGCCCCGGCCTCGATTATTGCAGCCTGGCCAATGCCCGCTCGATACCCGTCGCGCAGAAGATTTCGCAGCGGTTCGCCGATACCGGACGCCAGCGCGAGCTGGGCGAGCTCAAGCTCAAGATCTCGGGCTGCATCAACGCCTGCGGCCACCACCATGCCGGGCATATCGGCATCCTGGGCGTCGACAAGAAGGGGCTGGAAAACTACCAGCTGCTGCTCGGCGGATCGGGCGCGGAAGACGTGTCGCTCGCCAGGATCGTCGGCCCGGGCTTTGACGAGGACGGCATCGTCAACGCGGTCGAGACTGTCACCAACGTGTATCTGGATGCGCGTCAGC
>CAXRCQ010000123.1:0-5053 GCA_964228845.1 Blastomonas sp. | reverse complement strand
GCCACTGCGCGGCGCACGCTTGCAGACGCAGTCGGACCGGAGTCGATTTCCGTGTGTCTTGCCGTGCTCGCGGCTGACGCAGCCAAATGGACGGCACGTTTACAGGAGGCTGAGGCACTGCACGCCCGGCTCGCAATGCAGCAGGTGCCGATCGCCTCCCCCCACGGGCTGAGTGCCGACCCGCCCGAACGTGTGCTCCTCGGCCTCAAGGCACATGCCAACACCATCAGCCATGCCAGGCTTGTCGCGCTTGAAGAGACCTATCCGCGCACCCGCGATCGTCTGGGGGAGGCAGGGTTCAACGCCGTGTCGCGCGATTTCATCGAGCGGCCCGATGTTCGGCCGCGCAAGCTGATGGCACTGGGCGAGCACTTTGCCGACTTTCTGGATGAGCAGGGCAGTGATGCGGCGGCTGTCGATCTTGCAAGGATCGAATGGGCCTGGCTGCAAAGCTATCATGCCGCCGAAGCCGGGGCGCTGCAACTGGCGGATCTGGCCGGGCTCGACGAGCCGGGCCTGCTCGAGCTCGGATTGATGCTCCATCCTGCTGCGCGGTTGATCGAAACCCGAACCGAACTTGGCGATCTGATGCCGGAACTTGCCGAAATCGCTGCGCCAGCCATGCGCCAGCTGCTGATAACCCGGCCCGCGCACGAGGTGCTGCTGCACCCGCTGGCGGATGTCCCGGCCAGATTGCTGGCGGACACGCTTTTTCCTGCAACCATGGGTAACCTTCTGGGCCGCGCCATCGAACATGCAGGCGAGGCAGAGGCGCTGCCGGCAATTTTCGCGCTGGTCGGTGCGGGGGGGCTGGTACGATCCCAGGGTTGAGACGGGCTTGAAGCCCGGCTGGCCCTGGAATGCGTCGAGGCTTCGCACCCGTTTCAGTTGCCGGATAGCCATTTATGAAATTCCTGATTCAGCGCACGGTTGCGCTGCTTGACAGCCGTGCGTTCAACGGGCTTGCCCTGCTCGTCGTGCGGTTGGCGCTTGCGGCACAATTCTGGCGATCGGCGCGGACCAAGGTGGAGGAGGGCAGCTTCCTCACGATCAATCCGATCACCTTTGACCTGTTCCGGGATGAATATCAGATGCCCGTGCCAGAAATTACCGGCACGATCGCGACCTATGCGGAGCATGTACTGCCCATCCTCGTCATGCTGGGTCTCGCGACCCGTTTCGGCGCAGCGGGGCTGTTGGTGATGACCGGCGTCATCCAGTTGTTCGTCTATCCGGAAGCTTTCTGGAACCCGCACGTCATGTGGTTCGGGCTCGCCCTGATCCTCGTCGCGCGCGGCGGGGGAGTGTTTGCCATGGATCGGCTGTTCGCAGGCGTCTGGCGGCAGGAGGCGACTGCTCGCTGATGCTTGTTGAAACCATGGGCGCTGACTAGGCTGGGGATCCGATGGCCGGTCAGGACGAAATGCTGCGGCACCTCATGCTGGCTGTTCAGACAGGCGACCGGCAGGCTTACACGCGCCTGCTGCAGGAATGCCAGGCCTGGCTGCGGCGCTATTATGCCCGGCGCGTGCCCCCGGCGCACCTCGATGATCTGGTGCAGGAAACCCTGATATCGCTTCACCGCAAGCGCGCGACCTATGATGGCACGCGGGCATTCCTGCCCTGGCTGGCCGCGATTGCGCGATATCGCTGGATCGACTATCTGCGTCGCACCTATCGGCTCGACGAAGCTCCGCTGGACGAGAATGTCCATGTCGCGCCGGTGACGGGCTCGCCGCTCGACAGGCTCAGCCTCGATGCTCTGCTGCTGTATCTGCCCCCCGCCCAGGCCGAGGTCATTCGCCTGGTCAAGCTCGCCGGTTACAGTATTGCCGAGGCCGCCGTTCAGACGGGGCAATCGGAATCGCTCGTCAAGGTCAATATCCATCGCGGCATCCGCAAGATGTCCACGCTGATCGAAGAGGTGTAACCACATGCCAATGCTCCACGAAAGGGTCGTCACGCTCGATGCGCTGACAGAATTCGCATTCGATTGCCGCGCTCGGGATGCAGCAACACCGGTTGATTGGGATGGATGAGCAAAGGCCTCATGCGCCAGCCGCCGCCATGGGCGGCAGGCGCACTATCGATATTCTTGTGGACGAACTCACACCGGTTCGGCGGCTGAAGCCGGGCCAGGGTCTCGCGCTGTTCGTCGCGGCAGGCGCGGCATGCGCGCTGGCCGTCGCTGTCGTGCTGGGGCTTCGCGATGATCTCGAGGCAGGCCGGCCCCATGGGATGTTCCTCCTGCGTCTTGGTGCCCTGCTGGCGCTCGCGCTGACTGCGGGCTGGTCCGCGCGGGCCAGCGCCAGGCCGGGAGTCGGCAAGCGCGATGTCGCCCTGTGGAAGGCATCGCTAGCCCTTGCCGCGCTATTCCCTCTGGGCGCGATGGCATCCGCATGGCTGCTGATGGATGATATGCCGCGGGTCGTGCGGATGCTCGACCGGGCCTATGGATACCAGTGCCTCCAGATCAGCATGGCCTGCGGTCTGATCGTCGGTGCGGCCATGGTGATATGGCTGCGGCGCGGCGCACCTGTCGATCCCGAGCGCACCGGCTGGCTTGTCGGCGTAGCCAGCGGCAGCCTGGGCGCAGCGGCCTATGGCATGGCCTGCAGCGAGAATCTCGTGCTGTATATCGGCACGTGGTACACGCTGGCAGTGGGCTTGTGCGCCCTGGCTGGCCGGTTGATCGTTCCGCGGCTGTTGCGCTGGTAGGCAGCGCAAGCCATGTCGATCGTCGAAGCGCATCGCTGGTCGATCGCGCTAGGCGGTGGCAAATCCTTCGGCGCTGGCCTAGATAGACCCTCTGGGGCATGTCCGCCCGATGCGGAGCAGATAATGGGTTTTGTGAAAGGCGCCTGGAAGGTGCTGGTGGCGATCAAGGACGGTCTGGTCCTGCTCGCGATGCTGATGTTCTTCGGATTGATCCTGGCGGCGCTTTCCTGGCGCCCGAATCCGGCAGCGGTGACCGATGGCGCTTTGCTGGTGAAACTGGACGGCGTGATCGTCGAGGAACCGGAGAATATCGATCCCTTTGCGACGGTGCTGGGCGGGCAGGCACCGCTCAAGCAATATCGGCAGCGCGACCTGATCCGCGCGATCGACACGGCGGCGACCGACGACCGCATCAAGGTGATCGTGCTCGATCTCGCCAGCTTCATGGGCGGGGGACAGGTTTCGCTCGAACAGGTGGGCGAGGCGATCGGCCGCGCCAAGGCCAAGGGCAAGCCGGTGCTCAGCTTCGCCACGTTCTACAGCGATGCAGCCTATATGCTGGCTTCGCACGGCAGCGAGATATGGGTCGATCCGATGGGCGGCGCAGCCTTTACCGGCCCCGGCGGGACACGGCTCTACTACAAGGACGCGCTCGACCGCTTCAAGGTCACCGCGCACGTGTATCGCGTCGGAACGTTCAAGAGCGCGGTCGAGCCCTATCTGCGCTCCGACCAGTCCCCCGAGGCGAAGGAAGCATTGCTCGCGGTCTATCGCCCGATCTGGGAAAACTGGCAGGCAACCGTCAGGAAGGCGCGGCCCCAGGCCGATATCGCCGGCCTGATCGCCGACCCGGCAGGTGCCGTCACAGCCGCCAATGGCGATCTGGTCAAGATCGCGACCGACCGCAAGATCGTCGACAAGGCCGGCGATCGCACCGCGTTCGGCAAGCGCGTCGCCAAGCTCGCAGGGGCGGATGAGGACGAAGGCCCGGGCGCGTTCAAGCACACCAGCCTCAAGGACTGGGTCGCGGCCAACCCGCCCAAGTCGGGCGGCGACGAGGTGCAGGTCGTGACCATCGCAGGCACGATCGTCGACGGCGAGGCCGGACCCGGCACCGCTGGCGGCGACCGCATCGAGAAGCTGCTGCACGACGGCCTGCAGCGCGACAATGTCAAGGCGCTGGTGGTGCGAGTTGATTCGCCCGGTGGATCGGCCTTCGCTTCCGAACAGATCCGTCGCGCGATCGAGGAATATCGCGCGCGCAAGATTCCCGTCATCGTCTCGATGGGCAATGTCGCGGCCAGCGGCGGCTCTTGGGTTGCGACTGCGGGCGACGCGATCTTCGCCGAGCCGTCGACGATCACCGGCTCGATTGGCATCTTCGCGGTATTGCCCAGCTTCGAGCGCGCGCTTGCCGAATATGGCGTCAGGGCCGATGGCGTCGCGACCACGCCGCTTTCGGGCCAACCCGATGTGTTCGGCGGTTTCAACAGCACCGTCGATACCTTCATCCAGGGCACGATCGAGCATGACTATCGCCGATTTCTGGCGCTGGTCGGCAAGGCACGCGGGATGAGCGTCGATCAGGTCGACAATATCGCGCAGGGCCGTGTCTGGGATGGCGGCACCGCCCGCCAAATCAAGCTGGTTGACCGGTTCGGCGGCATCGATGATGCCATTGCCGAGGCGGCCAAGCGCGCCAAGCTCGGCAAGGACAGCTACAGCGTGAAATATCTCGAGACCGAACCGGATGCCTTCGAGCAGTTCGTCTCGGGCATGTTCGCGCCTTCCGAAGAGGAAAAGCAGGCCAGTGGTTTCGTTGCCCGGCTTGCCTGGCAGCAGCGCGCCGCCTTGGGACAGGTGCTGGGCGACTTGAACGTGCTGGGCGGGGCTGAAGGCGTCCAGGCGTGGTGCCTCGAATGCTCGGGCGCGCTGCCGCCGCGCCATGTCGCCAGGGCCGATGCGGGCTGGCTGACAGCGCTGTTCAAACGATGAGGGAACCGGCCTTGTCGGCTCGCGTATCGAAACGAGAACCCTCTCGATCAGGAGCAAGCAGATGACCGACAAGGCCGAGAACCCGCACGCGGGCAAGGAATTTGGCGAAGGCAATTACAAGGCCGCGCAGAATTATCGTGAAGCGCAGGAAGACTTCGCCGCTGACAAGCAGCAGGTCGAGGACAAGGCGCGCGAAGCCGCCAATGCGCTCGACGGAGCCGACGGGGAGGAGCTCGAACAGGCTGCCGCCGCTGCCCGGGCCGGCCACGCTGCCTGACCGCAGCGCTTCGGTCTAATTATTCTTCCCAATGCGCGTTCAATCCCGCTAAGGCAGCGGGAT
>CAXRCQ010000122.1:0-5797 GCA_964228845.1 Blastomonas sp. | reverse complement strand
CGGCGCGATGCGCGCGTAGAAATTGACTTCGCGAAGGTACAGCCGGAAATGCGCTGCCGTCGCGCGGCTGGTGGCATCGCGCGATGGAAGCTTCGCGGCGATCGACTTCGGAGCACCCGGAGCGGGCCGGTCATAGCTCAGCGTGATCCGCACGGTATCACCCACCTGGCCGGTGCCGATCGGGGCAATGTCGAGCGATGCTATCTGTGCGCCATCCAGCGCATTGGCGGCGTCGAGCGTCGATTGGAGCCAGGCACGATCGATATGCTCCGCCCGAATGGGAAATGGCTGCATCGCTCTCCTCTCTGCCGGATCGGGTCCGACGCTCGTTTAATCGTACGATTAAACGAGCAGGGGCGAATTGCAATCCGGCAAATACAGGGGGAGGGGGAGCGGACGGTCAGGCGAGTTCGCTGGCAAGCCGAGCCTGCATCTGGTGGACCATCGGGTGCATCGCCTGCACCTCGGCAAAGCCCAGCCGATCGGCTTCGAGCGATTTTTCCAGTCGCACCAGTCGGTCGAGCAGATGCTGCGTCTCGGTCACCAGCCGTTGCGCCTCGGCGGGGAGGCGAGCGACGACAAAGGGATCGCTGCTGCTGCATTTGCCGAGCGAACGGCTGCGGCTGCGCAATTGATGCTCGGAAAGCTCGCCGGCAAAAAACGCCTTCTGGTTGAGCAGCCAGGCGATCGAATGCATCAGCCGCGTGGTGACGCGCAGCGACTCGCACGACATGTCGATCCTGATGTCGTCCTGGTCCGCAACCCCCTGCTGTTCGCTGCTCAGCTCGAAATAGGATCGCGCCTCGTCGGCGAGGACCATTGCCTCGACATAGAGCGACTCGACCAGCTTGGCGGTGAAGGGGGATTGAACGCTTTCCATGCGCAATGATTGCCAAATGAGCGGTCTGTTGCACAGGCCAAAGACATGGTTAAGCCGCCAGTTCGGGGCTTTGTGTCAACGCGGAACAGTCGCGCAGCCCGAAATGAACCGGATCAGGCGATGATGTCGGGGATCAGATAGTCTTCCAATATGGCGATCTGGTCGCGTAGCATCAGCTTGCGTTTCTTCAGCCGGGCAAGCTGCAGCATGTCGGGGGTGCCACCGTTGCTGAGCGCATGAATGGCATGATCGAGGTCGCGATGCTCGATGCGCAATGAGGCCAGCTTCTGCCGGACTTCTTCCTCTGTCACGCGCGCGCCCTTTCCCCACCATAGCCCGCTGCCGAAAGGGGCACGGAATTGCCATAGCACAGGCGCAGGGCCTGCCAGTTATCGCGGTTATGGAATGTTTCGCCGCAATGCAAGCGGGCCTGTGCATAACCGGAAAGACAGGCCGGAAATTTTATGTTTAGATTGTCCCCCCACGATGAGAAGGCAACGAGTCGAAGGAGACATACATGCTGAACGACAGTCATACCGAAGCCCTCAAGGCCAAGCATGCTGGTATCGAACGGATGATCCACGACGAAGAAAGCCGACCAGCGCCCGACACCGCGCTGATTGCCAAGCTCAAGAAGCAGAAACTGCGCATCAAGGAGGAAATCAGCCTGCATTGACCGGCTGAATAGCTTTACTGCGGGAATCGGCCGGGGGGCCTGACGCCCGCGAAACCGCCCGGCGCGCCTGCAAGGTCCGATCGGACCGGGGGCAGAGCGCGCGTCGGGCGACGGGGGTTTGCCAGGCCGCCTATCTCAGTACCGCATCACTATCCACCAGCCGTACGTCGTGCATCTGGTGAAGATAGGCCTCGTAATAGCCCTTGTGCGACGCCCCGACGATAGCGAGCATCCGCGCACCGGGATACTGCCCTAAAACATCGCGCATATTGGCAACCATGCGCAGGTTGCGCGTCTCCCAATAGCCCAGATATTTCCGACCGAAGCCCTGGGCTGACGGTTCGGCAAGCGCTGCACCGAAATCGGAGCGATAGGCGAGCTGCGCGGCCTCGGCGGCGTTATAGGCCCGGTACATGTTCAGCACTCCATCGGGCTGCGCCAGCTTGGCGTTGAGCTGTTCGCTTTCTGCCCGCCGGGCCTGGGTGGCGGCATTGTCCCAGGCCGTCATGATTGCCTGCTCGTTGGCCTTCAGCTCCTCCGGGTCAGACGGCTCGGGCGAGTCTGCCGAATGGTCATCGACGCTCCACAGTCGCTCCAGCCCGAGTCTGGCGGCCAGCACGGCAGCGATGTGGTATGTCTCGTTCTTGCGAAGGCGGATCTTCTCGAGCGTTGCTACCAGGACTTCGTTGAGGCCATCACCCGGCCTGCGCTCCGCAGGCGTCAGGCGCAGCCATTGCACGAGCGCCGAGCCGGGTTCGCCGGCGGACAACATGACAGCGGCGAGATGGCGGCGCTGGGCAGGCAAGGGAGAGGCGGGCCATGCAGCCAGCAATTCTTCCGCCCTGGCATTGGCTTCGGGGACGGCAAGGCCGGTCGCCTCGGAAGCCGGTGCCGGGTTGAAGCAATAGGTGCGAACCGTTTCGGCATAGCGCGACGGGTACCGCCGAAGGTTGTCGCATTGCAGCCCGGAAAGGTCTTCGGTGGCAATCGCGGTCGGTCGCCATGCCGCGAGCCGATCAAGCAGAGGAGCGAGCAATTCGGGCGTGAAGGTGTCCGGCAGGCCCGAAAGATGCGGCGTTCCCAGTACCAGCACCTCGTTGGGCCGCCCCTGGGGCGGGCCCTTGAGCTGCGACGGATCGAAACCGGGCTTGTAATCGTGCGCAGTGACGGGCGCTTGCAGCAGCAGCAAGGCTATTCCGGTCACCACATGCGCCACTGCGCTGCCAGAAGGTTTCGACTGTCCGGAAGCCATGCGCATGCTCCAACCTTGGTGTATTGCTGTTCTGATACACCTCGTTGGCGGATGAGTCCAGCCGGATGGTCTTCGCCCCAAATCGGATGGAAGCCCGGATGGCGCGCGGCTGATGTGCGTGCTAGACCCCGTTCATGTCCGAAGCCCAGATCACGGCCACGCTCGCCGCCCGCAATATTCTCACCCGTCTGCACGATGTCATGGCCGCGCGAACCAATGCGCAGGCCAAGCTCAACCAGGTGGTCGATATCATCGGGGATTCGCTCAACAGTGAGGTGTGTTCGATCTATCTGCTGCGCGAAGGCGTGCTGGAACTGTTCGCGACACGCGGTCTCAACCAGGAGGCCGTGCACGTCACCAAGCTGGCGCTGGGCCAGGGGCTGACCGGCACGATCGCCAAGAATGTCGAGACGCTGAACCTCGCCGAGGCGACGGCGCATCCCGATTTCCAGTATCGTCCCGAAACCGGCGAGGAAAAGTTCCACAGCTTTGCCGGGGTGCCGATCGTGCGGATGGAGCGCGCGGTGGGCGTGCTGTGCATCCAGCATGTCGAGCCGCGCCGCTATCTGGAGGTCGAGATCGAGGCGATGCAGACGGTGGCGATGGTGCTGTCCGAGCTGATCGCCAATGCAGGGCTGGTCGATGCGCAGGGTGCCCAGGATGGTGGTACGGAGCTGACACATTCGCAGCGCGAGACCGGCTTTCCGCTGGTTGCCGGTCTCGCCAGCGGCAAGGCGGTGTTCCACCAGCCGCGCATCACCATCGAGCATGTCGTCGCCGAGGATGTCGAGGCCGAGCGCCAGCGCGTCTATTCCGCCTTCATCAAGATGCGCGAGCAGATCGACAAGATGGCGAGCCAGGCCGAATTCGGTACCGGCGGCGAGCATGACGAGGTGCTCGAGACCTACAAGATGTTCGCCTATGACGAAGGCTGGTCGCGGCGGATCAACGAGGCGATCGACAGCGGCCTGACCGCCGAAGCCGCGATCGAGCGCGTGCAACAGCGCACGCGCATGCGCATGCGCCAGATCGACGACCCGCTGCTCGCCGACCGGATGCACGATCTGGAAGACCTTTCCAACCGGCTGCTGCGTATCGTCTCCGGCCAGATCGGCACTGCCGCGCAGATGGGCTTGCGCCAGGATACCATCCTGATTGCACGCAATCTGGGGCCGGCCGAGCTGCTCGAATATGACCGGCGGCGGCTCAAGGGCGTGATCCTCGAGGAAGGCTCACTCACCGCGCACGTCACCATCGTCGCTCGCGCCATGGGCATCCCGGTGATGGGACGGATGCGCAACATCCTGCATCAGGTGCGCCAGGACGACCATCTGCTGATCGACACCAACGAGAACTCGGTGCTGATCCGCCCCGCGCCACAGGTGATCGAGGCGTTCGAGGCCAAGTTCCTGCGCAGCCGCGAGAAGCAGGCGGCCTATGCTGCGCTGCGCGATGTCGAGCCGAGGACCAAGGACGGGACGCGGGTCGATGTGCTGATCAACGCCGGACTGCGCGACGATATTGCGCATCTTGCGGTGACTGGCGCGGCTGGGGTGGGGCTGTTCCGCACCGAATTCCAGTGTCGGGTCTCGGCGACGCTGCCGCAGCGCGAGCGCCAGCTGCGCCTGTATCGCGACGTGCTCGATGCGGCGGGCGAGAAGCCGGTCGTGTTCCGCACCGTCGATATCGGTGGCGACAAGTCGCTGCCCTATCTGCGCGAGGACGGACCGGGCGAGGAGAACCCCGCAATGGGCTGGCGCGCAGTGCGGGTCGCGCTGGAGCGCGACGGGCTGCTCAAGGTCCAGGCGCGCGCGCTGATCGAGGCGGCTGCGGGCAAGACGCTCAACGTCATGTTCCCGATGATCGCCGAACCCTGGGAGTTCGATGCGGCGCGGCAGGTATTCGACGATCAGCTGGCATTCCTCAAGGGCCGCAAGAAGCTGCTGCCGGATCGCATTCGCTTCGGGGCGATGCTCGAGGTGCCGGCACTGGCAGAAACACTGGACATATTGGGTCCAAAGATCGATTTCCTGTCGATCGGGACCAACGACCTGACCCAGTTCCTGCTCGCCGCAGACCGGGCGCATCCCAAGCTTGCGCAGCGGTACGACTGGATTTCGCCCGCCATCCTGCGGTTCATTCGCCGCGTGGTGAAATCGGTCGAGCCCTATCAAATCGATCTCACCGTGTGCGGTGAAATGGGCGGAAGGCAGCTTGAGGCGCTCGCGTTGCTGGCAGTCGGTATCAGGCGGCTTTCGATCACGCCTGCTGCCGTCGGTCCGATCAAGGCCATGGTGCGCTCGCTAGACCTGCAGTCGGCCACAGCGCGAATGGAAGAGATGCTGGCGCAACCCCCTGCCGACATGCGCAGCGCCTTGCAGGCCTGGGCCGCGGATCAAGGGGTGGAACTCGGTTGAGCCGCAATCCTTTGCGGTTGCTGGAATGTGACATCGATTTTACACCGTTCTGGGGCCAAATATCGTTGAAAACCGGGCAATTTCGTTGACTTTGCGGCTGGTTCATGTTTCTCCCGAGGCGGGGCAAGCAGGATAACCGGGCCCACCCGGATCGGGAGCGCACACGTGTCTGACACGGCTGATAACGGAATGGTTGCACCATCGGGTGATGCGGCTGCAACCGGCGATCTTTTCCCCCCTGCGCATGTCGGGGAACGGCTGGTGGCTGCCCGCCGCGCGAAGGAGTTCACGCTACAGGATATCGCGTCGCGCACCCGCATTCCTGTGCGCCATCTGGAAGCCATGGAGGCAGGCAAGTTCGAGAGCCTTCCTGGTCGAACCTATGCCATCGGGTTTGCCAAGGCCTATGCCCGCGCGGTCGAACTTCCCGCGGACGAGATCGCGCAGGAAATCCGCACGGCGCTGGGCGGGCCCGGGCAAGTCCCCACGCGCGAAGTCACCCAGTTCGATCTGGACGAGCCGAGCAAGGTGCCCTCTGCCAAGCTGGCGCTGCTGGCGGCAGTCGTCGGCGC
>CAXRCQ010000121.1:0-5684 GCA_964228845.1 Blastomonas sp. | reverse complement strand
ACCTCATCATCACCAGCTTCGGGCGCAACATCTCGCCCGAATGGATCGAAAGCGCGCTGACCGCCCAGCCGGACATCGCCCAGGCGATGGTGCATGGCGATGACAAGCCGCATTTGTCGGCGCTGCTCGTCCCGGCACGGCCCGATGCCGATCTGGCGGCAGCGGTAGCGACGGCCAATCGCGAACTGCCCGGCTATGCGCAGGTCAGGGACTGGCGAGAGGTCGCGCATTTCCTGCCCGGCAATGGCCAGCTGACCGGCAATGGCCGATTGCGCCGCAAGGCCATCGCTGCCGCCTATCTAGACCGCGAACCCGATTTCCATACCGAGCTCGAGGCGCGCACGGTGCGCCAGCGGCTGCGTTTCCTCGCGACGCCGCAGCTCCAGGCGGGCCTCAGCGGCAGCATCAGCCGCGATGCCTATATCGCCTATCTCGAACAGGCCTATCACCACGTCCGCCACACGGTGCCGCTGATGCAGGCGGCGCGCGCGCGGCTGATCGACCGGCCCGATATCGTGGCGGCGCTGGACGACTATATCGCCGAGGAAACCGGGCACGAGGAATGGATCTTGTCCGACATCGCCTTTGCCGGGGGCGATGCCGACAGGGTGCGCAAGGGCGATCCCGCCCCCGCCACCGCCGCGATGGTCGGCCATGCCTATGACCGGATCGCACAGGGCAATGCGATGGCGTTCTTCGGCATGGTGTTCGTGCTGGAAAGCGTGAGCGTCGCCTTTGCCACGCGCGGGGCGAGCGCGGTCGCGCGCAATCTTGGCCTGCCGCCCCAGGCGTTCACGTATCTGACATCGCACGGCTCGCTCGACCAGGAGCACATGACCTATTTCGCGCAGCTGGTGAACGGCCTGGAGCGCAACGACGACCGCGAGGCGATCGTCACCATGGCGCAGGAGATGTTCGGCCTGTTCGGCGGCGTCTTTGCCAGCATCGATCTGGAGGCCGCTCATGCGCTCGCTTGAAGGCAATACCGTTGTCATCACCGGCGCAGCCGGGGGACTGGGCATGCCGGTGGCGCGCATGCTGGGCGAGGCGGGCGCGCGCACCATCGGCGTCGATCGCATGCCGTGCTCTGCCTGCGATGGCAGCTATGTCGTCGATCTCGCCGATGATGCGGCGCTGGCGCGGCTGGCCGAGCGGCTGGCGGGCGATCCGCCCGACATATTGGTCAATATCGCGGGCGTGATGCGCTTCGGATTGCACGAAAGTCAGCCCATGGACGCGCTTGCCCTGTGCTACCGGGTCAACCTGCTGGTGCCTGCGGTGCTGGCCAGGGCGGTGTCCGGGCCGATGCGCCAGCGCGGATCGGGCCAGATCGTCAATATCGGATCAGTGCTGGGCGCCATCCCCTATCCCTGGTTCGCCGCCTATTCCAGCAGCAAGGCGGGGCTCGCCGCGCTCAGCCAGGCGCTGCGGCGCGAGCTGGGCGGCAGCGGGGTCGATGTCACGCATATAAACCCGCGCGCGGCGCGCACGCCGTTCAACAATGCCGAGGTCAACCGCTTTCTGGAGCTGACCGGCATGAAGGCCGATGCGCCCGAATGGGTGGCGCAGCGGATCGTCGCGGCAATCGCGGCGCGGCGCACCACCGTCAGCATCGGCCTGATGGAGCGCCTCTATGCCGCGCTCAACGCGCTGGCGCCCGCATTGATCGATTCCGGCCTCGCCTCGCAGGTCCGCAAGGTACGCGCCGAACTGATCTGACTTTCCCCAACAGAAGGACGAACCCTCATGAAGAATCCCCGCATGCTTTCCGCCGCTCTCGCTGCCGTGATGATGGTGGCGATGCCGACGCTCGCCGTCGCCGGCGTCACCGACGAGGTGAAGGCGATCAACGACGGCTGGGCGCATATCGTCTACGAGGTGCACGGATCGAGCACCCAGACCAAGGCGCTCGGTGCGCTCGCCAAGCAGGCCGCGCAGGTGGTCGCGCGCAATCCGGGCAAGGCAGAACCGCTGCTGTGGCAAGGCATCGTCACCAGCGAACAGGCCAATCGCGCGAACATCTTCCACCAGCTCGGCCTCGCCACAAAGGCACGCGACATCATCGCAAAGGCCTATGCCATCGATCCGCGCGCGGCCAATGGCGGAGCGGCGATGAGCCTGGGCGTGCTCTATTACAAGGTGCCCGGATCGCCGATCGGCTTTGGCGACGATGCCCGGGCGCGCAAGCTGCTGAAAGAGGCGCTGGCGCTCGACCCCGACGGTATGGACGCCAACTATTTCTACGGCGATTTCCTGCTCGACCAGGGCGACAAGGCGAGCGCGAAGCTGTTCCTGCAAAAGGCGCTGAAGGCCCCGCACGATACCTCGCGCCCGGTCTGGGACGCGGGCCGTCGCAAGGAGATCCGCGCGCTGCTCGCCAAGGCCGGCTGATCCGCGAGATGGGGCTGGCACATCGACTGGCCGCGCAATTGGCGCGGCCTCGGGGGTGGACGGGGCGGCTGGTCGGCCATGCCATGGACCGCGCCAATGGCCGCCCGACCCGGCTGGCGCTGGACCTGCTGGCCCCGCGCGCGGGCGAGCGGGTGCTGGATATCGGCTGCGGCACAGGTCTGGCGCTGGCGGCGATTGCCGGGCGGGCAGACGCAAGGCTGACCGGTATCGATCCTTCGCCGCTGATGGTGCAGGTCGCGCAAGAACGGCTGGGGGCGCAAGCGGACATCCGCTGCGCCAGCATAGAGTGCATGGACTTTCCGCCCGCCAGCTTTGATGCGGTGCTGATGCTCAACATGCTCTATTTCTGTCCGCCTGGCATTGATGCTATGCAGCAGGTACACCGGGTGCTGCGCCCCGGCGGGCGCGCGGTCGCCTATGTCACGCACCGCGAGACGATGCAGGGCTGGTCGTTCGCCCAGGCCGGGCTGCACCGCCTGTACGATCAACGGGAACTGTCGGACCTTTTCCTGGAAGGGGGATTTGCACCGGGTCCGGTTTGCGTGCAGACATGTGCCATCACGCCTCGGATAAAGGGGCTGCTGGCCGTGGCGATCCGTTGATCGCATGGCCGGATTGTCTGCAAGGAATACCGGCCAGGCCATGGAGTCCGCCACGGGTCTCAACGCACTGTTTGACCGCCACCGGGCAGAATTGCTGCGCTTCCTGCGCGCGCGCTGCGGCCAGGACCAGGAGGCGGAGGACTGCCTGCAGGAACTGTGGATCAAGGCGAGCCAGGACCGCGCCGGGCCAATAGCCAATGGCCGCGCCTATCTGTTCCGCATGGCCAACAATCTGGTGTCGGATCTGCGGCGCGGTCAGCTGCGCGCGATGCGGCGCGACCGCCACTGGATCGAGGCGGAGGGCGAGGTGGATGCGCCCGAGCTTCGACCGGACCCCGGACCTCTGGCCGATGCTGCGCTGATCGAGCGGGAGGAGGCTGAGGTGCTGGCCCAAGCGATCGCGGCGCTGCCGCCCGGTGCCCGGCGCGCCCTGCAGTTGCACCGGATCGACGGCCACAGCCAGGCCCAGGTCGCCGAAATCATGGGCATCAGCCGCAGCGGCGTGGAAAAGCACATGGCCGTCGCAATGAAAAATTTACGATCAGCGCTTGTGGACTGCGGATTTTTCGGCGCCGCGGGGTCACAGCAACAGGGGCGGTCAGAAGCAGCAGCGCTGCGACCGGATGACATGACATGAGCGGGGATTTGGACAGCATCATCGATCAGGCGGCAGCCTGGCAGCTTGCTTCAGCGGGCGACGACATGGACTGGGATGGCTTCACCCGCTGGCTGGAGGCAGACCCGCGCCATGCGCGTGCCTTTGACGAGCTTGAACTGACTGCCGACCGCGTGGAAGCGCATCGCGACACGCTGATGCCGGCTGCGCTTCCGGTTGCGGCCAATGACGAGGAGCCGATAGCGCCTGCCCGCGCCCGGGGCGGCTGGTGGCGCTGGACCGGTGGCGCGGTTGCGGCGGCTCTGGCGGTGGCCATGGTCGTGCCGCGCTTCATGACGCCCGATCCGGCAGTCTATGTCACCACCGGCCAGTCGCGCACGATCGCGCTGGAGGATGGATCGCGCATCGAGCTTGCCCCGCGCAGCCGGCTTGAGGTCGGCGGACGCCAGCAGGAGCAGCTCGCACTGGCGGGTGGTGCATGGTTTGACATCCGCCATGACCCCGGTCGCGCGATGCGCATCCGGGCAGGCGACGTTACGATCAGCGATATCGGCACGCGCTTCGACGTGCAGGCGACGCAGGATAGCACCCGGGTGGCGGTGGCCGAGGGCAAGGTGGAAGTGGCCAGCGCCGCGCTGGTTGCTCCGGTCGTGCTTGCCAGGGGCACGGCGCTTCAGATCGATCCAGGCAATCACTCAGCCCAGGTCCAGCGGCTAGAGGAAGCGCAGATCGGCACCTGGCGCAGCGGGCGACTGAGCTACAGCAACGCACCATTGTCGCTGGTCGCCGCAGATCTTCGTCGCTATGCAGGTGTCAAGGTCGAGGTGCCGGAGAGTCTGGCCAATCGGCAGTTTTCGGGGACGTTGGTCATAGGGGATGGCACGGCTGCGCTTCGCGATCTGTCCCGTCTCATGGACCTCGGCCTTGAGCGCGGTGCTGCTGGCTACAGCCTGTCTGCCCGGTCGCGCTGAGGCCCAGGCGAACGACCGCCGCCAGATCGACATTCCGGCGGCGACGCTGGGCAAGGCCATAGAGGAACTGTCGCGCGAGACTGGCGCATCGATTGGCACGCCGGGCAGTCTTCCCGCGCTCCGCACCCCCGCGATCAAGGGAAACATGCGCATCGGCGAAGCGCTCGAGCGGCTGCTGGCACGCTCGGGCTATGTCGCGCGACCAGTGGGCGGCAATGCCTGGCGGATCGAGCGCCGGGCAGCGGACCGACCGGTCATGCGCCCCGCGCGCCTGCCCGAGCCTGCGCGCCCGCCCGAGACGGTTGGCGAAACCATCGTGGTGACCGCCACCAAGCGCGATGCCCTGCTTTTCGATGTGCCGATGGCGGTTTCCGTGCTGGCGGTGTCGCCGGTCGAAGGCGTGGACCCGTCGCGCGACAGCGGCACGGTCGCCGCGCGCACCGAGGGGCTGGCGCTGACCGGGCTCGGCCCGGGGCGCAACCGCATGTTCCTGCGCGGCATTGCCGACAGCGCGTTCAACGGCGAAAGCCAGTCGACCGTCGCCGTGCTGCTCGATGGCTCCCGCCTGACCTATACCGCGCCCGACCCGGACCTCAGGCTGGTCGATGTCGAGCGGGTGGAAGTGATCAAGGGGCCGCAGGGGTCGCTTTATGGCACCGGTGCGCTGGGCGGCATCTATCAGATCGTCACCCGCAGGCCCGATCTCGGCCAGACCGATGCCTTTGTCTCGGCAGGCGTCACCACCGTGCAGGGCGGCGGGACCGGGTTCAACGGTTCGGCGATGCTCAACCTGCCGCTGCTGCGCGACACGGCCGCGCTCCGGCTGGTCGGCTATCGCATCGAGGAACCGGGCTGGATCGATACCGGAGACCGCAGGGACAGCAACCGCAGCCGTGTGACAGGCGCGCGCGCGGCGCTCGGCATCGACTTCGCTGCCGGCTGGCGCGGCGATCTCTCCGGCATGCTGCAACTGATCGATGTCGATGACAGCCAGTATGTCTATGCGCCTGGCGCGCGCCGGCGCCCGCCGCAGCTGGCCGAGCCGCATGACAATGACCTTGTCCATTTCGCCGCACGTCTCAC
>CAXRCQ010000120.1:0-4433 GCA_964228845.1 Blastomonas sp. | reverse complement strand
CGAACCGGCGGGTGTATTTGCACTCGGGATAATTCGAGCAGGCCACGAACGCGCCGAACCGGCCTCCGCGCAGCGCCAGACGCCCCTCGCCGCATTTGGGGCACAGTCGCGGATCGCCGCCATCGGCCTTTTTCGGAAAGAGATAGGGTTCGAGGAACGTGTCGAGCTCGGCGGTGATCTCCGACGGCTTCTGTTCCATGACCTCGGCGGTCTTGGGCTTGAAATCACGCCAGAAGGCTTCGAGCACCGCACGCCATTCGGCGCGGCCGCCCGACACGTCGTCGAGCTCTTCCTCGAGCCCGGCGGTAAAGTCATAGGCGACATAGCGTTCGAAGAACCGTTCGAGAAAGCCTGTCAGCAATCGCCCCGATTCCTCTGCAAAGAAACGGTTTTTCTCGACCCGCACATAGGCCCGGTCCTTGAGCACCTGAATGATCGAGGCATAGGTCGAAGGCCGCCCGATTCCCAGTTCCTCGAGCCGCTTGACCAGCGACGCTTCGGAAAAGCGCGGCGGCGGCTGGGTAAAATGCTGGACCGCGTCGACCGACTTTTTCGCGGGGCTGTCGCCCTTGGACATGACCGGAAGCAGGCCGCCATCCTCGCTGTCGGCATCGTCCAGCCCTTCCTCGTAGAGCGCAAGAAAACCGGGGAATTTCACCACCTGGCCGTTGGCGCGCAGCGCGGTGCGGCCGGTGCCGTCGACCAGTTCCACAACGGTCCGCTCCAACTGCGCGGTCGCCATCTGGCTGGCCAGCGCGCGCTTGAAGATCAGGTCATACAGCCGCGCATGATCGCCCGAGCCGGCCTTGTCACGGCTGAAATCGGTGGGGCGGATCGCCTCATGCGCTTCCTGCGCGTTCTTGGCCTTGGTCTGATACTGGCGCGGGGTTTCGGGGAGATAATGCCCCGAATAGCGCTCCGAAATGGCCTTGCGCGCCTCCATGATCGCGCCGCTGTCCATCTGCACGCCATCGGTACGCATATAGGTGATCGCGCCATCCTCGTAGAGGCTCTGCGCGATGCGCATTGTGTGGCTGGCGGAGAAGCCCAGCTTGCGCGCGGCCTCCTGCTGCAGCGTCGAGGTGGTGAAGGGCGGCGGCGGATTGCGCTTTACCGGTCGCGTCTCGACCGTCTCGACGGTGAAATGCCCGGCCTCGACCTTGGCCTTGGCGGCTTCGGCGGCACCGGCATTGCCGAGCGAGAGCTTGTCGAGCTTCTCGCCCTCAAGCCGCACCAGCCGCGCGGTGAAGGCCTGGCCGTCCTGCTCCATCTGGGCGCTGACCGACCAGTATTCCTGCGCGGTGAAGGCCTCGATCTCGCGCTCGCGCTCGACGATCAGGCGCAGCGCCACCGACTGCACGCGGCCTGCGGACTTTGCGCCGGGCAGCTTGCGCCACAGCACCGGCGAGAGCGTGAAGCCGACCAGATAATCGAGCGCGCGGCGGGCGCGATAGGCATCGATCAGGTCACTGTCGAGCTCGCGCGGGGCGGCCATCGCCTCGGTCACCGCCTTCTTGGTGATCGCGTTGAAGGTGACGCGCTCGACCGCCTTGGGCAGCGCCTTGCGCTTGCCCAGCACCTCGAGCACGTGCCAACTGATCGCTTCACCCTCGCGATCGGGGTCAGTCGCCAGGATCAGGCGCTCGGCCTTCTTGGCCTCGTCGGTGATGGCTTTCAACTGGCGCGTCTTGTCGCCATAGGCCTCCCAGACCATGTCGAAGCCGTTGTCGGGATCGACCGACCCATCCTTGGGTGCAAGATCGCGGATATGGCCATAGCTGGCCAGCACCCGGTAATCGGACCCCAGATATTTCTCGATGGTCTTTGCCTTGGCGGGCGATTCGACGATAACCAATTGCATGTAGTGGATTTCCCGGAAGCTCTCACGTGTACGCGTAAGCTGGGCGGCGTTATCTGCATTCGTCAAGGCCGTCCAGTATCGGCGTGATGGCCGCTACACGAGCGACACCCTGCCCGCCGCGTGCCGCTCGATGAGCCCGGCCAGTTCCAGATCGAGCAGGATCATCTGCACCGCACCGCTGTCGAGCCCCGACTGGCGCACCAGTTCGTCGATGCCGATCGGCGAACGGCCGAGCAGATTGACGAGCGTCTGACGCGCCGCATCATCGGGCATCGATACCGGTTGCGCTGCATAGCGATGGGGCGGAGCAGCGACATGACGTGGGCGCTCGCCCGCAAGCGGCGCGATGAGCTCGAGCACATCCTCCACCCCCTGGACCAGGGTCGCTCCATTGCGGATCAGCTCGTTGCAGCCGCGCGATCGCGAATCGAGCGGCGATCCGGGAATGGCCATCACATCGCGCCCGGCCTCTGCGGCCAGCCTTGCAGTGATCAGCGATCCGGACCTGGGCGCGGCCTCGACGACCAGCGTGCCCGTCGCCATTCCGGCGATGACGCGATTGCGATAGGGGAAATGGCGCGCCAGCGGTTCGGTGCCCGGCGGCTGTTCGGCGATAACGAGCGCGCGTTCGCCCATTTCCGCCTGCAGGTCGCGGTTTTCGGGCGGATAGCTGATATCGATGCCCGATGCGATCACCCCCGCCGTGCTCGCAGCGCCTGTGCCCGCGATCCGCAACGCCCCCTCATGCGCGGCGGTGTCGATCCCCCGCGCCAGGCCCGAAACGACGAGAAGGCCTGCTTCGGCGAGCTCGCCCGCGATCTGTCTGGCAAAGCGGCACGCCGAGGCGGAAGCATTGCGCGCGCCGACCATCGCGATCGCCGGACGCTGCATCAGCCGGGTATCGCCGCGCACGGTGAGGATCGGCGGGGCATTGTCGATATGACCAAGAAGGCCGGGATAGTCGGGATCATCGGCGAACAGATAGCGCGCACCCGCCGCCTCGACCCGGCGCGCTTCCTGCTCGGCCTGGGCAACAGGGGCGATGCGGATCGATCGCCCTCCCGCACGCTGAACGAGATCGGGCAGCGCCTCGAGAACAGCAAGCGCCGAACCGAACCGCCCCATCAACTGCGCGAAACTGATCGGCCCGATGCGCTCGCTGCGCAGCAGCTGGATGCGCGCCAGATGCTCGGCGCTCAGCATGCCGGTCCGTTCAGGCGGCGGAAGACTTGCCGATCTTCGGTTCGGTGCCCGCCATGAGCCGCTGGATGTTGCCGCGATGCTTCCACAGCACCAAGACAAAGGTTGCGATGAACACCCACAGAGCCTGCTCCATGCCAAACCACCACGCTGCCACCGGCATTGCCGCCGCCGCCAGCATGCCGCCGAGCGACGAATAGCGGAAAGCGAAAGCGGTGCCGAGCCATACCAGGGCAAAGACGACGCCCAGCGGCCAGTAAAGCGCAATTGCGATGCCGAGCAAGGTCGCAACCCCCTTGCCCCCGGCAAATTTGAGCCAGATCGGATATAAATGCCCCAGGAACGCCCCCAAGCCTGCGATCGGTCCGCTCCCCGGCGCGACCGCCTCGGCAATTGCGATGGCGAGCGCGCCCTTGCCGAGATCGAACAGCAGGGTCGCCGCCGCCAACCCCTTGCGCCCGGTGCGCAGCACGTTGGTCGCGCCGATATTGCCCGATCCGATGCTGCGCAGATCGCCCGCGCCTGCCATGCGCGTCAGGATGACGCCAAAGGGTATCGAGCCCAGGAAATAGCCCATCAGCAACAAACCACCCAATGTGGCCATGGCAATGCCTGCCAGATCGCTCATCACACTTTCATTCCCGTAGCCGCGCGGATCTTCCCCGCCCGTTGCCTGATAGGCTGGCCCACGTTTTTCGCAAGCATGGTTGATCGCTGCACCTTCGATGCTAAGCGTGGCGGATGACACAGAGCCTGTCGCCTGCGGGCGAAACCGATCCCCAAGCGCCACTGCTGTTCTTCGATTCCGGTGTCGGCGGTCTCACCGTGCTCGAGGCCGCGCGCAAGCTGCTGCCCGATGCACCCATCGTCTATGCCGCCGATTTCGCCGGCCTGCCCTATGGCGAGAAGACCGAAGCCGAAATCGCCGCGCGCGTGCCCGCCCTGCTCGGTCGGCTGGTCGAACGCTACCATCCGCGCCTCATCACCATCGCCTGCAATACGGCCTCGACCATTGCCCTGCCCCAGGTGCGTGCCGCGCTCGACCTGCCGGTGGTGGGGACGGTGCCTGCGATCAAGCCCGCCTCCGAACTCTCGAAAAGCCGTGTCATCGGCGTGCTGGGCACCGAAGCCACGGTGCGCCAGCCCTATGTGACCAATCTGGCGCGCGAATTTGCCATCGACGCCACCATATTGCGCTATGGCGCGCCCGAACTGGTCCGCGCGGCCGAGATGAAGCTTCGCGGCGAAGCGCCCGATCCCGCTATTTTCGATCGCGCGGTGGCCGGGCTGACCTCGCAGGAACGCGCTGTGCCGATCGATACCGTGGTGCTCGCCTGCACCCCTTTCCCGCTGGTCGAGGACGAGCTCGCCC
>CAXRCQ010000119.1:0-13528 GCA_964228845.1 Blastomonas sp. | reverse complement strand
GGTGACGGGCGAGCCGCCCTATGCCGAATTCCAGGGCGACGTGCCGCACCTGGCCTTTACCCCCCAGCATGGCGAGGAAGCGCTGATCGCGCGGCTGCGCGCCCAGGGGACCAAGGTGGTGCTGGTGTTCCTGTCGGGCCGGCCGATGTTCACCGGCAAGCTGATGAACCAGGCCGATGCCTTTGTCGCGGCCTGGTTGCCGGGCACGCCGGGCCAGGGCGTCGCCGATGTGCTGGTGGCAGGAGCGGACGGCAAGGTGGCGCGCGATTTCACCGGGCGTCTGCCCTTTGCCTGGCCGCAGGACGCGCGCTGGCCTGACGAGCAGCCGCTGTTCCCGATCGGCCATGGCCTGAGCTATTCCGATGATGGCGCGCTGCCCCCGGTCAACGAGGATCCGCGTGTCGCGCTGGACAAGACCGGGCAGGAGACCCGATTCGTGGTACGCGGAAAGGTCCCGGCCCCCTGGCATCTCGACATTGGCGGTGCGATCACCACGCGCGCGGTCGACATTTCGGCGCAGGAGGACGCGCGGCAGTTCAGCTGGGGCGCGGATGCCAGCTTCGCGATCAACGGTCCTGCGGTCAATCTGTCTGCCTTGTCGGCAGGCGATCCCGCGCTGCTGATCGAGTGGCGGATCGACCATCCGGCCACCGGCCGCGTTACCGTCGCGATGGGCGAGGGAGCGCTGGACCTGACCGCCCAGCTGGCACGCCAGCCCAGAGGCGCGGTGACGCGCACGCAGATTCCGCTGCGCTGCTTTGTCGATGCGGGCACCAGGTTGGAGTCGGTCGGGTCGCCGCTTCGGCTGACCGCGCCCCGGGGCTTTGTCGCGACGCTGCGGACCGTCGGAATCGAAAATGGGGCCGGTGAAATCGCCTGTCCCGGTCAGGCCAACTGACCGAATCGGGAGGAACGAACATGGCCCTGGCACCCGGAGCCCAAGCTGACGTCGCCGAAGGCGGATCGCACATTGATGCGCCGCAATTGCGGATTTTCGTCTTCGGGCTGTTCTTCATCTTCGGGGGCATCACCAGCCTCAACGATGTCATCATCCCCAAGCTGAAAGAGCTGTTCACGCTCAACTATACCCAGGCGATGCTGGTGCAGTTCTGCTTCTTTGCCGCCTATGCGGTGATCGGCATTCCCGGCGCGCGGCTGATCAAGCGGATCGGCTATATGCGCGGCGCGGTCGCCGGGCTGCTGACGATGATGGCGGGCTGCCTGTTGTTCATCCCGGCCAGCCAGACCGCCACCTATGGCATCTTCCTGCTCGCGCTGTTCGTGCTGGCGAGCGGGGTGGTGATCGTCCAGGTCGTCGCGAACCCGCTGATCTCGATGCTCGGGCGGCCAGAGACCGCGCACAGCCGCCTCACCTTTGCACAAGGGTTCAATTCGCTGGGCACGACCGTGTTCCCGATCGCAGGCTCGATCCTGATCCTGGGCAGCCTGGCCTCGGTCAGCGCCGACCAGCTTTCGGGTGCCGAGCTGAACGCCTATCGCACCGCCGAGAGCCAGGTGATCGTGAATGGCTATCTTGGCATCGCCGTTGCGCTCGCCATCGTGGCGGCGGCGGTGTGGCTGTTCCGCAATGCGCTCAGGGGCGAACGGCACGAAGCCAGTGCCGGGCTGGCCGGGCTCGACCTGCTGAAGCGCCCGCGCTTCGGCTATGGCGCGCTGTGCATCTTCCTCTATGTCGGCGCGGAAGTCGCGATCGGCTCGCTGATCGTCAGCTACCTGATGCAGGGCCATGTGCTGGCGCTGCCCGAACAGGAGGCGGGCAAGCTGATCGGGGTGTACTGGGGCGGCGCTATGGTCGGGCGGTTCATCGGCTCTGCGGTGCTGCGGATGCTCAGCCCCGGCAAGGTGCTGGCGGCGGCGGCGGTCGGCGCGATCACGCTAATCCTGATTTCCTCGCAATCCAGCGGCACACTCGCTGGATACAGCCTGCTCGCGGTCGGGCTGGCCAATGCGATCATGTTCCCGACGATCTTCTCGCTCGCCTGCGAGAAGCTGGGTCCGCGCGCAGCGGACGGATCAGGCATCATCAACGTCGCGATCGTCGGTGGGGCGATCATCCCGCTGCTCACCGGGGTGATCGCGGACATGGCGGGAAGCCTTGCGGTGGCGCTGACCCTGCCGCTGCTGTGCTATGCGGTGATCGCCGGGTTCGGGATCTACGCCCGCCGTCCGGCCTGATCGATCCTGCCTTCGCCCTGCAACCGCATCAGCAGCGCGATGATGATCGCGGCCATGCCGACCAGCACCGCCAGCACGACGAACAGCGCGCCAAAGCCATAAAGCGGCACCAGGGCCAGAGTGAGCCAGGGCATCACCAGCGACGGCACGGTGTTGGTGAGGTTGAACAGGCCGAGATCGCGGCCTCTGCGCTCGGGGCTGGGCAGCACCCGCAGGGTCTGGCCGCTGTGCAGCGCGAGGAAGACGTTGCTCGCCAGCCCGAACACCGCATAGCCGATGATGGCGGCAGGCAAGGTCACGGCGCTTGCCATCAGCAGCAGCCCGCCCATGCTGACCAGCGCACAGAGCGCGAGCGGCAGAAGCGGGCGGCGTGCCCGGTCCGACCAGCCGCCGATGGCCAGGGCCGCCAGCACCGCGCCGCACAGGGTGAAGGTGAGGATCGTCGCCGACCGGTGCTCGGCAAAGCCCGGCACGATGCTGCGGAACCACAGGAGCAGAAAGGCGAACAGCGACGCTTCCGCGACCTGGACCAGCAGCCGCGCCAGCCACAGCACCAGCACGGGCCGCGACAGGCGCGACAGCAAGCTGCCCCGCTCGGCGACGCTGGCGGCAGGCGCCTGCATGAGGTGCGGCATTGCGCGCGGCCTGGCGAACAGCAGCGCCGGGCTGACCAGCGCGACCACCAGCAATGCGACGACGATATGGCGCGCCTCGACCGATACCCAGGGCGTATAGGTGACCACCGCGCCCGAAAGCGCACCCATGGCCGGGGCAAAGGCCAGCAGGCCGCCGAGCAGGCCCTTCTGCGCATCGGGTACCTGATCGCCGGCCCAGGCGGCCAGCGGCGCGAGCATGGCGTTGAGGCACAGTTGCCACACCAGGATCATGCCGATCAGCATTGCCGGGCCGGTCGCCAGCGGCATCGCCGCGAGCAGCGCCGAGGAACCCAGCATGCCGCCCACGATCAGGGGGCGGCGCGTCCGCATGCGATCGCTGATCCAGCCAAAGCCGATATTCGAGAGGCTGGCCGTGATGGCACCGGCGAACGCGATATAGGCGAGCAGCGGCAGCGCCGCTTCGCCGCTTCCCGTCATGACCGTGGCCTGGACCGGCAGGATCACCGACAGGAAGGGATAATAGGCCACGGCTCCGCCCGCAAAGGCCGCCGCATACAGGATCAGGAAGCGGACATGCTGCCGCTGGCCATTGCCCGCATCAGCCTGGGGCATGACCACCCGGCGGCGCAGTGCTGCCACGCTCGACCAGCTCGCTGAACAGTTCCACCGGCTGCTGCTCCGGAGGGCCGTCGCGGTGATGGATCAGCAGGTCGACCGCAGTCGAAAAGGCCGCCGCGATCGGCTGGTCGATTGCCGTGAGCTGCGGGCGGGCAAAGCTGACCAGCGGCGAATTGTCGAAGCTGACCAGGGACAGATTGCCGGGCACGGTCAGCCCCATTTCGCTGGCCGTATCGAGCACCGCCAGCGCCATCTGATCGCTGCTGGCGATAATCGCGCTGGGCCGGTCGGGCCTGTCCAGCAGCTGGCGCGCCGCTGCGGCCCCGCTGGCATAGCCGAAATCGCCACGCGCGTGCAGCCCAGCGGTCGGAAGCTCCGCCTCGCGCATCGCCTGTTCCCAGCCGTCTATGCGCCATTGCGACAGGCTGTAATCGTCGGAACCGGAAATCAGGCCGATGCGGCGATGGCCCAGCCGGATCAGATGCTGCGTTGCCCGCCGCGCCGAATGCTCGTCGCCCATGGTGATCGCAATGCCCGGCCCTGCTGCCTTGGACCCGATCCGCGCGAAGGGAATGCCGCGCCGGACGAGGAGTCCGGTAATCTGGTCGTTCTCGGAATGCGGCGGGGTCAGGATGACGCCATCGGGTTGCAGCGCGGCAATGGCTGCCCCCAGTTCGCGCTCGACATGGTCGCTATGCGTGTCGATCAGCTCGAACAGCATGCGATAGCCATGTTCGGCGGCCTTGAGCATGCCGCCCAGCAGCATCTGGTCGATCCAGTCGCTGCCCTGGCGCGCCTGCCAATCGGCGATCGTGCGGTCGCGGTCGTTGATCGCGAGGATGAGATAGGAACGCGATCCGCTCATCCGCTGCGCGGCGATCGAGGGGACATAGCCCAGCTTGTCGATCGAGGCCTGCACCCGCTCGCGCATGGCCGGGCGCACATTGGGCTCGTTGTTGATGACCCGGCTGACGGTCTGCAACGACACCCCGGCATCGGCGGCGACATGCTTGATGGTAACCGAACCGCCGCTTCTGGCCATCTGTCGTCAGTTCACTTCCGTTCGCTTCATGCAGGCCAGGCCGGTCTCGCGATCCTCGCTGCACTGATAGACGCGGACCCAGTCGATCTCGAAACCCGCAGGCACCGTGTCCGCCGCTATTCCCTTGTCGTTGTTCTCTTCGGCCAGACGGCCGCCAATGGCAAGGTTGGCCATCAGGTAGAAGCTCTGATCGAACGGCGCAACCGGATTTCCCCGAGCCCTGGCCGATGCCGTATGCCATTGGTCGGCGCGCACCTCCCAGTACATCCGGCCATCGAGGAAGAAGCGCATGAGCCCTTTGCCCCATTCCAGCGTCCAGACGTGAAAGTCGTCGGAGGGCAATGCGCCATCGGGCAGCGCGACCCGCTGGTCGACATGCGCGTTGCGCGGCGGGTTGTCGCCGAAATGCAGCGCGCTCAGCGTCCGGTTCTCGCCCCCGTCGCCGGTACAGGCCGGGCAGCCGGCACCGATATTGACCGCTTCGAGAATATCGATCTCGCCCGACAGCGCCCAGCCGCCGTAAACGTTCTCGGCGGGCATCATCCACACCGCAGGCCATGTGCCCTGGCCGGACGGGACCTTGGCGCGGAATTCGACCCGGCCATAGCGCCAGGCAGCCAGACCCAGCGTGCGCACCTTGCCAGAGGTATAGGGCTGGCTAGTCTGGGGATTGGGGTCGGATGCGATCTCCGGCGGGCGATCGGGCCCGGTAAAGCGTTCCTTGCGCGCCAGCAGGTGCAGCTTGCCGTCCCTGACCTGAATATTCTCAGGCCGGTCGGTATAGCATTGCTGCTCGTTGTTGCCGCCGCCCCAACAGGAGATTTCGGGCTTCCATTTGGCTGGGTCAAGCGCGCCTGAATCGAACTCGTCGGACCAGACCAGCTCCCAGCCTTGGCCCGGTTCCGGCGCCGCAGTCAGCTGAGGACTGGCGGGTGTCGCCATGGCCAGTACGGCCAGAGGAATGTGGATCAGCGATGGCATGCCCGTCTCCTTTACATCCCCAGCGACGAGCGCGCCCGCCAGAAAATGGTGAGCCCGGCACGCGTGCCGGGCTCCGCTCCTGCCTCAGGTCCTGGGGACGACCTTGCAGGAGTCCGGGGCGTTCTCGCGAGTTGCCTGCGCGAACGCCCCGTTACCTTGCTGACGCAAATCCCGCGCCGCTGCCCCCAGCGGCTGACCGAGAAGATGCGTTAGAAGTTGAACCGCGCCAGGAACGTGTATCGCCGGTCATTGCGGAACGCCGAGCGGGTGACGCGCGTGCCGTCGAAATCGATCACCTGGCTGGTTCGGGTCACTTCATCCAGCAGGTTTACCCCCTGAACGCCGAGTTTCAGCCTGTCGTTCACCGTGATGAAGATCGATCCGTCAAGCTGACCCGTCGCCTCGCCATAGATCGGCGAAAAGGGGAAGATCACGTCGCGCGGCGTCTGCAGGAAGTCCGAGCGCCAGTTATAGGCAAGCCGCGCCGACAGGAACGACTTTTCATAGAACAGCGTCGCATTGACTGTGTGCTTCGATACGCCCGCAAGTGGCAGGTTGCCGGTGAACGGGCTTTGCTCCGCGCCGAGCGTGCTGTTGTCGAAATCGCCTGCATCGACATAGGTATAGGTGATCTGCGACCCGAAGCCGCTGAGCGGGCCGGGCAGGAAGTCATAGGTCTGCTGATAGGCGAGCTCGAAGCCCTTGAGCGTGCCGCCATCGGTGTTCGCAGGCCCGTTGACCAGCACGTCGGTGGTAACCCCGCTGCCGCTGGTGAAGCTGCGAGTCACCGCGCCGCCGTTGACGATGCCCTTGATGTCCTTGATGAAACCGGCGAGCGTGACCGAACCGACGCGGTTGAAATACCATTCGAACGAGAGGTCGTAGCTCCAGGCATCGGTGGGCCGCAACAGGCGGTTTCCGGTGAAGATCTGGAACAGCGGCCCGCTATCGAGCGTGCCACCCTGGCGCAGGTTGGTGGTGTTGTCGAAGATCGCCCCGCCGGTGGCAAAGGCCGAGAGATCGGGCCGGAAAATGCCCTTCGATACCGCCGCGCGCACCAGCATGCCGTTGCCGAAATCGAGCTTGGCGTTGAAGCTGGGCAGCCAGTTCTCGTATGTGATGTTGGCGCTGTCGTCGATCACCTCGCCGGTGAAGACCGAGGCGAATTGCGCGAGGCGCGTCGGCGACAGGCTGCAATAGCCCGGCGCGACCTGGCCCGGCTGCAACGCGCCGCATGCCTGCTGGACTTCGGCAACGCTGACCCTGCCATCGCCATTGCCGCCCGGAGCGGCATCGAAGAAATCGGCACCGGGGAAGCTGATCGTTCCCGCGCTGCGCACTTCGGTCTGAACGTAGCGCAGCCCGACATTGCCGGCGAGCACGATGTTGCTGCCGATATCCGCGCCGAAATCGACACGGGCATAGGCCCCGAACGTGCTTTCATCGACGTCCGAAATCTCGCCCGGTGTCCAGGGTCCGCCCGGAACGATGCCGCTGCGCTCGTTGATCGGGATCCACGCATTCGGGGTCAGCGTGAAATCGGTGATCGCGCGCGCTTGCGGGCGGATGGTGCCGTTGAGATAATCGGCCACCAGATTGTCGCCGCCGAAGAAGAAGGCTGAACCGTCGCCAAAGGGCACCGGCGCATTGCCGCGCTGAAAGCCGTTGCCGAACGGATTGCGCAGGGCCGACGAATTGGGGAAGTCGCGAACATAGGCGCCGCCCGCGCCGAAGATCTGCGGATCGGTGCCGTTCCAGTTGCCGCCGCGACCGGTCCAGGGCGCGCCCAGATTGCCCCAGTTGGAGAAATTGGCGTTGCGCGTCACGCGGTTGCGATCGCCCCAGCGTGCCCCGAAGCGGGCCTTGCGGAAAAAGCCCTCGTCGCTGACGTCATATTCGGTGTCGAACCGCATCGAGGTCAGCTCGCCGCGATTGCGGACCTGATTGTCGATCAGGAACCAGTAGAAGGTATTGGCCGGATTGGTGAAATAGCTGGCCGGCGAGTTGCTGGTGCCAGGCTCGAGGAACTGCACCTGCGGGGTGCGGCCCGTATTGTCGAAGGCGACATCGGTGTAGGTCTGCATCGTGCCGATAAAGCCGTTTTCGGTCCGGTCCGAATTGATCTTCTGCAGCTCGATGTTGAAGCGCAGCCGGTCGGAGGGCTGGAGCTTGACCTTGAGCGAGAAGTCCTCGGTCATCGCGGTGTCTTCGCGCTGGAAGCGCAGCAGCTCGGTCGGAATGCCAAGGCCGCCGTTGAACGGCTGGGCCTGGGTCAAGCGGCCCGATACCATCTGTCCGTTGCGGATGACAGGCGTCGTCCCGGCGGCAGGTACGGGGAAGAGCGCGTCATCATTGACCAGCGCCAGCACCGCGAACTCGTCGAGCGTCGCCTCCGTTTCGGCGCGCAGATATTCCAGCGTCACCTGCGCGCGGCCATCGTTGCTTTCCCACTGGCCGACCGCCGAATAGGCGTTGCGGTCACGCGTCAGATCGGTGGTGCGAACGCCCGCGCCCTTGGGCACGAAGATCGCGTTGGCGGGCGGAAATTGCGTCGGATCGACCGGATCGCCGCTGAACCCGCCCGATCCGACCGGACGCACGCGGATGCACGGCGCGTTGAGCGCGGGTGCGCGATAGCAAGGGTCGGTGATCTGCGAGGCGTCGGTGCGCGTCACCAGCTCGGACTGGGCATAAGCCAGCTGCAGGCCGAAGGTGCCGATGCCGGTTTCGAAGGTGTTTGATGCCAGGATCGAGAAACCGGGCGACCATTGCTTGGCCAGGTCGCCGTAATTGCCTTCAAGCGTGCCCGCCAGGCTGAAGCCGCGCTTGTCGAGCGGCTTGCGCGTGACCAGGTTGACCGTGCCCGAAATGCCGCCGTCGATCATGTCGGCGGTGGCGTTCTTGAACACCTCGACCCGGCCCAGCAGCTCGGGCGAGACATCGTTGAACGAAAGCTCGCGCCCGCCATTGGCCGAGAAAATATCGCGGCCGTTCAGCTCGGAACGCACGAACGGCAGGCCGCGGATGATGATCCCCGAACCTTCGACCGAGAAGCGGTCGGGGTCGTTGCGCTGTTCGAAGCGCGAGACGTTGATGCCGGGGATGCGCTGCAGCGCCTCTGCCACCGAACGGTCGGGAAGCGCGCCGATATCCTCGGCGGTGATGACATCGACCACGGTATCGGCATCGCGCTTGACGGACTGGGCGTTGGCGAGCGAGCGGCGGAAGCCGGTGACGACGATAGCGTCGCCCTGCGTTTCGGTTTCGAGACTGGTCTCGGCGGCGGCTTCGGGTTCGTCACCCTCTTGCGCATCCTGCGCCCAGACGGGCTGAGCCGCAAACAATGCCAGACCGGATACCGATGTAAGCGCAATACAGCGCGACGCGCCGCCAATGGGTTTGCCTGCCAAACCAACCTCCCCTTGAAATCTTCACCCGGCGGATAGAGCTTCCACCGTTACCCGCTGCTTTACCCGCAATTGAGAGCGTTCACAAGTAACAAGATGAGCGTTCACATTTTCACGGTCCATGCTATGTCTTGGCCGGTTCAAGGCTGAAAAAGAGACGAAAATGGCCATCGAGAGGATTGTGATCGTCGGCGGCGGCACCGCCGGCTGGATGGCGGCGGCGGCACTGTCGCGTCTGCGCGCAGGCCACAAGGTCGAGATCGTACTGATCGAGTCGGAGGAGATCGGCACGGTCGGGGTGGGCGAGGCGACAATCCCGCCCTTTGTCGATTTCAACCGGCTGCTCGAGATCGACGAGCGCGAGATGCTGGCCATGGTCCAGGGCAGCTTCAAGCTGGGCATCCAGTTCGTCAACTGGGGGCGGATCGGCGACAGCTATATCCATCCGTTCGGCAATTACGGCTATGAGATCGAGGGCATTTCCTTCCACCATATCTGGCACAAATACCGCACCAGCGGCGACAATCGCCCGATCCAGCTGTTCAACATGGAAACCATGGCCGCGCATTTCGGCCGCTTCGCGCGCACCGAGGATTATCAGCGCGAGGACCTGCCTCCGGTCAATTACGCCTATCACATCGATGCGGGCCGCTATGCCCGCTTCCTGCGCCAATATGCGGAACGGCGCGGCGTGATCCGCCGCGAGGGCAAGGTGGCCGATGTCGCGCTGCACGGCGAAACCGGGTTCGTCGCATCGGTGACGATGCACGATGGCGCGGTGGTACCGGGCGACCTGTTCATCGACTGTTCGGGCTTTCGCGGGCTGCTGATCGAACAGGCGCTCAAGACTGGGTACGAGGACTGGTCGCATTACCTGCCTTGCGACCGTGCCGTTGCCTTGCCTTGCCTGCGCGAGGATGGCAGCGGGCCGCTGCCCTATACCCGCGCCACCGCGCACAGCGCCGGCTGGCAATGGCAGGTGCCGTTGCAGCACCGCAATGGCAACGGCCATGTCTATTGCAGCAGCTTCATGAAGGACGACGAGGCGCTCGACATCCTGGTCGGCAATATCGCGGGCAAGCCACAGGCCGACCCCAATTTCCTGCGCTTCGTCACCGGACGGCGCAAGAAATTCTGGAACTGCAATGTCGTGGCGCTGGGGCTGTCGGCAGGGTTCATGGAGCCGCTCGAATCCACCTCGATCCATCTGATCAACACCGGCATCAACAAGCTGATCTCGCTGCTCTCGCTCGATGGGATCAGCCAGGTGCAGGAGGATGCGTTCAACCGCTTCACGGCCAAGGAATATGCCCGCATCCGCGATTTCCTGATCCTGCACTACAAGTCCACCACCCGCGACGACAGCGACTTCTGGAACCATTGCCGCACCATGGCGGTGCCCGACAGCCTCACCGAGAAGATCGAGCTGTTCCGCCATAACGGCCAGATCTTCCGCGAGGATGACGAGCTGTTCACCGAGACCAGCTGGGCGGCGGTGATGATGGGGCAGGGCATTGCGATGGGCGGACATAACGCCATGGCCGACGGACTGCCCGAACCGACGACGCGCCAGGAATATGACGCGATCGAGCAGTCGATCCAGTATGTGGTGCGCGCCATCCCCAGCCATGGCGACTATCTGCGCCAATATTGTCCGGCACCGGGCTGAGGCTGGTGCGCTGACACGGGCTCCTGCGCGCAAGATCGCGGGACGGGGCCTAGGAGATGACCCAGCAAGAAGGGGAGCAGTGATGCTCCCCTTTCCGGTGCGTGATCAGGCGCGGCAGGTGATCAGAAGCGCGTGCCGAGCTCGATGCCGAAGATGCGCGGTTCGTTCACATAGGCGGTCAGATTGTTGAAATCGATACCGCCGGTGGCCGAGACATTGTTGGTGATGTTGCGCGCGAACGCCGCGACATCGAACTTGCCGTCGCCGGTGCGATAGCCGAAGCGCAGGCCGCCCTCGATCAGGCTGTCGTCGCTGAACTCGACCGAATTGTAGAGGAAGAACTGGATGCGCGAGCGATAATACCAGTCGGTGAAGACATAGACCTCACCAGCGCCCACCGGATGCGCATAGCCTGCAGTCCAGTTGACCGACCATTTGGGCGATTGCGGCAGGCGGTTGCCGTCGATCGAGAAAATGCCCGGACGGCCCGCGATCGGTGCATTCAGCACGGTGCACGGCGCGCCGCATCCGGCCACGCCCAGACCCGGCGACTGAATCTCGTTCTCGTTGAAACCGATGCCGATGCTGAGGTCCAGCCCATCGGTCGGGCGCGCGGCGAATTCCGCCTCGAAGCCATAGCCTTCGACATCATCGGCATTGAGCAGCGCGGTGACATTGCCGCCGCCGCCGACTGCGGTCAGCTGCAGATCCTCGGTGTTGAAATAATAGCCGGTCAGGTTGAACCGCGCCGCGCCGTCGAACAGCACGGTCTTGATGCCGGTCTCGTACGACATGGTGCGTTCGGCATCGGCGACCGAGAGCGAGCGGCCGAAGGCCAGGCGACCCTGGATCGAAGGCGCGCGATAGCCGCGCGCGGCGCGGGCGAAGACGTTGACCGAATCGCTGACCGGATAGACCGCGCTCAGGTCCCAGGTCAGCAGGTTCGCCTTGGCCTGGGTGCGCAGGGTCGGCACCGGACCGCCAAAGCCCAGAAAGCCGGGGCGCGTGTCGATCGGGCGATTGGCGGCGAACGCGCGGTCGTCATCGTTGTAACGCGCGCCCGCCTGCAGGATCAGGCCGCTGTCAAAGGTGTAGCTCAGCGTGCCGAACAGGCCGAAGGCGTTGGTCCTCTGGCGCTGCCGCGCGACCGCTGCCGCCACGGTATCGGCAGGTGCGCCATAATCGAGCGTGGTGATATTGAGCCGCTCGTTGAAGAAAAAGCCCCCGATCTGATAGCCGAGCCCGGCAGAGCCGTTCGAGGCGAGGCGCACTTCCTGCGTATATTGATCGAGGCTGGGCACATCGTCGCGGGTCTGGGCCGAGAACGGGATCACGCCGGGGCCCTGGCTGGGCGCAAAGGCATTGCCGAAGCCGCCATCGATATCGCCGCGGCTCTTGAGATTGCCGTTCCAGTAGGAGGTGACCGAGGTCAGCGTCGCCGGACCGAAATCATAATCGACGGTCAGCCCGACATTATAGGTGTTCAGTTCCTGGAAGTTGATGCCGTCCGAACGGATCTCGCTGCGGCGGAACTTGGTGCCGGGGCCACCGATGCCGTTCAGCTCGTTGCTGCCGCGCTGGAACACGTTGGCGCGGAACAGGATGGCCGAGCCGTCGAGAATGCGGATCTGGCCGGTCAGCCGCGCCGTCAGCGGGCCGTCCTCATATTGCAGCTGGAGGCGACCGGCGAAATCGTCATAGCCGCCAAGGTCATCGCCCGCGCCATTGTCGACATTGTCGACCCAGTGGTCGCGATGCTGGTAGAAGCCCGAGGCGCGGAACGAGAAGCCGTTGCCGAGATTGGCGCCGACCGCACCCTCGAGCTGGATGGTGTTGAACTTCGCCCAGCTCGCCTTGGCATAGCCGCCATCGCTGCCCGGCTTGACCGTGTCGAACTTGACGATGCCGGCCGGCGTGTTGCGTCCGAACAGCGTGCCCTGCGGGCCGCGCAGCACCTCGATCCGGTCGAGATCGAAGATCGGGAAACCCTTGAGGATCGGGTTTTCGAGCACGACATCGTCATAGACCAGGCTGACCGGCTGCGAGGCGTTGAGGTCGAAATCGGTATTGCCGAGGCCGCGAATGTAGAAGCGGGGGAAGCTGCGCCCGAACGAGCTTTCGATATTGAGGTTGGGCACGCGTCCGGCGAGGCCGCGAATGTCGCCGCCGCCCGCCTGCACCGCTGCCAGCGCATCGTTGCTCAGCGTCGAGATCGACAGCGGCACGTCGCGCTGGTCCTGCTCGCGCTTCTGCGCGGTGACGACGATGACGCCGACGCCGCGCTCGGCCTCGTCGGCCTGCTCGCCTGCCGTCTGAGCCATTGCGGGGGAGGCCAGAGCGCAACCGAATGCGGCAGCGGCGAGCGCGATCGGCGAAACCAGGCGACGGGACAATGCACGCATCGGAAATACCCCCAATGTGACAAAATGTTGCAGAATGGAAACAGCAACGGCGTGGTGCCGGATAGCCAGTTCCCTTCGCTGACACCGGGGCCGAGCGTCAACAAAAGCCTTGCTGCGGTGCAATAATTTTCAATGCTGTGGCATATTTGAGACAGGCTTGTGTCTCGCGAGACTCCAGCGGGGACCATCTCTCGTCCTGCTTCGCGAGAAGTTTCAAGCGCTTGCGCCGACGGATTTGTCGCAAGCCGATCAATCCTCGATAATGGCGCTGGCGGTGCGCGTGTCGCGCATGCGGATATAGACGATCAGCGAAAGCGCGATCATGCCGGTGACATACCAGTAAAAGCCCCGCTCCCACCCGGCCTGCTTGAAGCTCAGCGCGACATATTCGGCCGTGCCGCCGAAGATCGTGTTGGCGAGGGCATAGGGCAGCGCGACGCCCAGCGCACGGATATGCGCGGGGAAGAGCTCGGCCTTCACCACCGCGTTGATCGAGGTATAGCCGGTGACGATCACCAGCCCGCCCAGCACCAGCGCAAAAGCGGTCATGGGATCGCGCGTCGTCTCCAGCGCGGCGAACAGCGGATAGGTGCACA